>NZ_JBAKHW010000041.1:0-51591 GCF_036906815.1 Micromonospora sp. CPCC 205539
CAAGATCGCGCGGGGCGGGGCGGGGCGGGGCCGCGCGGGGCAAGATCGCGCGGGGCGGGGCGGGGCGGGGCCGCGCGGGGCAAGGCCGCGCGGGGTGGGGTGAGCGCGGGGTGTTTTACGGGCCTAGGTGGGCGTAGCCCGCCCAGGTGTCGGGTCGGTCGGGTAGCGCGGCGCGGAGCCGGCGGACAGCGTGGTGCAGGGCCAGGGCCGCCCGGTCCGGCGCGATACCGCCGGGCACCGCAAGGCCGGCGTACAGGTCGGCGCAGAGGCGCACGGTCAACGAGTCCGAGATGGACCAGAGCGCGCCGATGACGTGCCGGAACCCGGCGAGCTGGAACGCGGTGCCGAGGGTGAGCGCCTCGTCGGGCAGGGCCGCACCGCCGCGTACCGTCTCGCAGGCGGACAGGACGGCCAGCGCGGCCGGGCTGCCGGCGGGCCGCCACAGGTCCCGGACGTGCAGCGGGCCGTCGGCCAGCGCGAGACGCCCCCAGGCCGGGGCGCGCAGATCCTGGGTGCCGTGGCAGCACAGGTGGGCGACCGGCTGCTCGGGCAGCGCGGCGAGTACCGCCGCCGGGGTAGCCGCCGGGCCCAGGAGCGACCGGACGCGGGGCAGGTGCCGGCGGACGATTTCCTCCTCCTGGGCGACGCCGGGCAGGTCGGCCAGACCGGGTGTCTGCGGCATGCCGACGACCAGCGCGGAGTCGACCGGCTCGGGCCGGGCCGGCACACCGCGCCGGGCGTGCCCCAGCGCCCGCAGCGAGGCGGTGTACGACGGCACCACCCGGTCCAGCACCCCGTCGCCACCGCCGAGCGGGCCGGCCGCGTGCAGCGGCAGCAGCGCGAGCAGCCCGGTCGGGCACCACCACAGCCGAGGCCAGCCCGGACCCGCACCGGCCCCGGGCGCGCTGACCGCGGACGGATCGGCCGGCGCCGGAAAGGCCGCGTCGAGCACCGGTACGGCGATGACCCGCCACAGCCAGTCCAGGGTCTGCCCGACCGTGCTCGGGGCCGCCGCCCGACGCCGCTGCGCCGCCACCTCGGAGCCGGCCGGCGGCGGCCCGGTGAGCACCGCGATCGCGGTCAGGAAGGCCGCCGTCCGGTCGACCAGCTCGGCCAGGGTCAGCTCGGGCAGCGGCACCACGGTCACCTGGCCGCCGGCGACGACCAGCGCGTCGCAGCGCCGGGAGGCCACGTTGACCAGCACCACCGGGCCATCGACAGCGCACCGGGCCAGGGCGGCGAACGGCGGCGGGCGCAGGAAGTCGGCGAAGCCGGGTAGGTCGCGGATCTCGGCGAGCAGGTCGCGGCGGCGCGCCGCCAGGTCGTACCGCCGTTCCGGGGTCGGCCCGGCCTGATCCTGGGCGCTCGGACCGACGGGCCCAGGTGGCGGCAGCGCGGCGAAGCCGTCGAGGGCGGCTTGGAGGTCGGCGAGACGGGCAGCCAACTCCGGGGCCCGCGCGCCCAACGCCGCCAGGTCGGTGCTCGCCTCGTGGGCCCGGGTCAGCAGGACACCCCGGCCGTATTCGAGCAGCTCCACGGCGCGTTCCGGCCGGCCGAGGGCGACGGCGACCGCCGCGGCGTCGCTGGCCAGCCCGGGAAACAGCCCGAGCAGGCGGCCCTGGTCGTCGGGGTCCATCCCGTGCCAGGCCACCAGATCGAGCAGCCCGATCGCGGTGGCGTACCCGTCCAGCGCGGCCGACAGGTCGCCCGAGTTCGCGGCGAGTTCCGCGTACCGGGTGGCGGCGTTCGCCCGCAGCAGCGACGGCGCGGACTCCACCGCCGTGGCGGCGTGCAGCACGGCGGCCGCCTCGGCGAGTGGGGTGGCCTCGTCGACACCACCGGGGGTGCTGCCCGGGCCGGCTGGCGGGTCGCCAGCGGCGGCGGCGAGCGCTTCCAGGGCGGTGGCCAGGTTGCTCAGGCACATGGTGCGGTCGGCATGCTCGGCGGGCAGCGCGTCGGCCGCGCCCCGGTAGGCGGCCAGCATGGCGGTGGCGTCGGCCTCGTCGTGGCGGGTCTGGAACCGCAGCAGCAGCGCGGCACCGAGGTTGGTGAGGATCCGGTGCCGGTCCCGGTCGGCCGACGGCTCCCGTTCGCTGAGCCGTTGGAGCAGTCGGATCGCCTCGTCCAGCCCTGCCGGGTCGTCTCGCAGGCGGTGCCGCAGCAGGTGGGACAGGGCCAGGGTGCCGACCGTCTGGGCGTACTCGATGGGGTTGGCCTCCCGTTCGGCCAGGTCGGCGGCCTCGCGCAGCACCCGCACGGCGGTGTCGGCGTCCTCGGCGATGCCGGCCTCGACCTCGTCGGCGGGCCCGCCGCTGGCGGGCAGCGCGTCGTTCAGGGCCAACTCCACCCGGCGGTTCAGCGCGGAGCCGTAGTTGGTCAGCGACAGCATGCGGTCCGGGTGCCCGGGAGGCGCGGTCTCGATCGCCTCCGCCAGCACCTGGATGGCCTCGGTCAGGGTGGCCAGGTCCTGCGTGGAGGCGAACAGGCCCTGCAACACCAGGCCGAGGTTCGAGCGGTACAGCGGCCGTGCCACCGGATCCGCCGCCGCAGCGACCACCGCCGCCCGCAGCGCCACGGCCGCCGGCTCCAGCAGTGCCGGCTCCCCCGTCAGGTCGCTCAACTCGCGCAGGGTGTTGCCCAGGTTGTTGAGCACCACGTGGCGCTGCGGGTCGCCAGGAGGCATGAGCGGCTCGGCCTCGGCAAACGCGTCCCGGGCGGCCCGCAGCGCGCGCACCCCACCCAGGTCGGCCTGCCCGCGGGCCAGCGCCTCGCCGAGGCCGGCGAGCCAGCGCGCCCGCTGGACCGGCTCCGTGGCGGTGGCGAGGCCGTCACGCAGCAGGCGCATCGCCTCGGTGAGGTCGTCGGGCCGCGACCGACGCTCGTACCGGGTCACCAGCAGGCGGGCCAGGCTGCCCCGCAACTCGTCGAACTGGGCCGCCCCGGGCCCGGCCGCCGCCACCCGGGACGCCTCGATCGCCGCGTCGAGGTCGGCTGCCACGTCGTCGGCCGCGTGCCGCTCGGCGAGCAGGGTGGCCAACCCGGCCTGGACGATGCCGGCCAACTCCGGCTCGAGCCCGCCGAACGCGGTCAGCGCCGCCTGCGACGCCTCGATCGCGGCATTCCGGTCGGCCGGTGCCCGGTCACGCACGAACCGGTCGGCGAGCGCCGTGCCGTGCAGCGCGGCGGCCCGCGGATCCCCGCCGGACCGGGCGGCGGCGAACGCGTCGACCGCCTCGTCGAGGTCGCCCGGCCGGCTCCGCAGCCGCCACCGGTCGCGGAGCCGCTGCCCGAGGTTGAACGACGCCAGCGCGCGCAGGGTGGCGGTGGCTCCGGCGGCCCGAGCGGCATCGCGCAGCAGCGTGATCGAGGCGTCCAGGTCCGTGGGGGCGCCGTCGACCTCGTACCGGTCACCGAGCACGTTGCCGAGGTTGAACAGCCGGTTCGGGCGTTCCGGGTCGCCGGCCGGGGTGGACTCCAGGCTCTCCCGGTGCGCCTCGATCGCGGGCGGCAGGGCCCGACGCCGGCCGAGGTGCTGGAACTGGTCGCGGTGCACCTTGCCGAGGGCGGACAGGAAGTGCAGCCGCTCGGGCACGCCGGGCGGCGTGCCGTCCACCGCGCGCCGCAGCAGCGACTCGGCCCGGTCGGCGGCCCGGTAGTCGCGACTCGTCTCCGCGGCGCCCATCAGCATGACGGCCTCGAGGAACAGCATGCCGGCCTCACTGTCGGCCATCGCGGACGTACCCCCGGATCGACCGGGACCGGCGGCCCGGCCGGTGCCGGCGGACGCCGGGCCGCTCGGACCCCGCTGACCGGGCACCCGGCCGGCGTCCGGCGGCGGGCGGTACGCGTGCAGCATGGCCAGCATCGACGGGGGCACCAACTGCGGGGCGAAGCGCAGCAGGAGCTCGGTGAGCGAGACCGCCTGCGCGAGGTCGTCGGCGTCCTCGCCGGAGGGCAGCAGCTGGTAGCGGTACCAGTGCAGACACGCGAGGAGGAAGATGCCCTCGGTGACCCGGTCCGGCAGTGGCGCCTCCGGGGGCGCGGCGACCACCACCTCCATGACGGCCTGGGCGTCGTGCAGCGCGCCGGAGTCGAAGACCTGGCGAGGGTCCGAGGTGGTGCCGTAGCGGCCCAGCCGCTCCCGCAGCCGACCGACCGGGTCAGGCTTGGACCGTCGCCACATCACGCCTCCCCGACCGGACACATCGACTCTGATCAGGGGTAGCAGACCGGGCACGGCGTGCGCCAGCGACACGGCGATCCGGATCACCCAGCAGATCTCGCCCAGCGCCGGTTCGACGGACGGTTGAGGGGGGATCATGAGAGGAGTGGCGGGCGACGTCCATCGCACCGCGACGAAACGATTGGGGATGTTCGCGCATGTCGACCGACTTCAGTAAGCAACCCGCGAAGGCTTCCGGCACCTACCGGATCGGGGGCGACCTCGCCGTCGACCGGCTCGGCTACGGGGCCATGCAGCTCACCGGACCGGGCGTCTGGGGCGACCCGAAGGACCCGGCCGAGGCGGTCCGGGTGCTGCGCCGGGCGGTCGAGCTGGGGGTGACGTTCATCGACACCGCCGACTCGTACGGGCCGTTCGTCTCCGAGCTGCTGATCCGCGAGGCTCTGCACCCGTACGCCGATGATGTGGTCATCGCGACCAAGGGCGGGTTCACGCGCAGCGGCCCGGGTGACTGGCGTGCCGTGGGCCGCCCGGAGTACCTGCGCCAGCAGTGTGAGCTGAGCCTGCGCCACCTCGGCCTGGACAGCATCCCGCTCTACCAACTGCACCGGATCGACCCGAAGGTGCCGCTCGCCGACCAGCTGGGCGAGCTGGCGCTGCTGCAGCAGGAGGGCAAGATCCAGCACATCGGGCTGTCCGAGGTGAGCGTCGAGCAGATCGAGGCGTCCCAGGCGATCACCACGATCGCCTCCGTGCAAAACCTGTACAACCTCGCCAACCGCAGCGCCGAGGCCGTCCTCGACTACTGCGAGCGCAACGACCTCGCGTTCATCCCGTGGTTCCCGATCGCCACCGGTGAGCTGGCCCGCCCGGGCGGCCCGCTGGACGCGATCGCCAACGCGCACGGCTCGTCGCCCGCGCAGCTCGCGCTGGCCTGGCTGCTGCGCCGGTCGCCGGTGATGCTGCCGATCCCTGGCACGTCCTCGGTGGCGCACCTGGAGGAGAACGTGGCCGCGGCCGAGGTACGGCTCACCGACGACGAGTTCGAGGCGCTGGCCAAGGCCGCCTGACCCACCGGGGAGGGCGCTGCCGGTTCGCGGGGGTGGTCCGGGCCCGGACCACCGCCGCGGCCCGGGTCAGAGCGCGAGGCAGTTGGGTCGCACCGGGCCGTCGACCAGGGCGCCGCGCACGAGGGTGTACGCCGTGCCGTCGAGCACCAACCCGAGGTGCCCGACGACCCGCAGCGGGCAGTACGCCTGGATCAGCACATTGGTCGCGCCATCGTTGACGGCGGCGTTCCCGGTCGGCCGGACCAATTCGTCCTGCATCGTGCGGATGGTGGTGTAGCGCACCGCGCCCGGCGAGCCGGGCAGGTGGGGGGCTGGCATGCTGTGGCCGTGGCCGACGACGAACGCCCCGAGCACCGGCTGCGGGTGATGCCCTGGTGGCTGGTCCTGGTCGGCCTGCTGGTCGCCGCCGCCCTGGGCTGGCTGGTGCTGGACCTGCTGCTCAGCGAGGCCGATCGGGCCAGCCAGCCGGACACCCGCGCCACGCTGCGCATCGACGCGATCCGCACCGGCCTGACCGTCGTCGCCGGCACGGGCGGTGGGCTCGCGCTGCTGCTGGCCGCCCGTCGACAGTGGATCACCGAGCGCGCGCAGCGGCACCAGGAGAGCGTGGCCGCACGGGACCAGGCGCACCGCGACCGGGTGCAGGCCCACGCCGAGTCGGTGGCCGAGGCCGCGCAGCGGCACCAGGACCGACAGTCCGGGGCGGCCGAGCACGACGCGGCCGAGCGCCGGCTGACCGAGCTCTACACCCGGGCGGTCGAGTTGCTCGGCAACGACAGCGCGGCGGTACGCCTCGGCGGGCTGCACGCCCTGGAGCGCCTCGGTCAGGACAATCCGGGGCAGCGCCCGACGATCGCGGCGGTGCTCTGCGCGTACCTGCGGATGCCGGCGGGCGATGGCGAGCCGCGCGAGACGGAGGTGCGGCGCACCGCGCAGCGCGTGCTCACTCGGCACCTGCGCGCGGGCGACGGGGCCTACTGGCCGGAGGTCACGCTGGACCTGGCCGGTGCCCGGCTGGTCGACTTCGACGCCGCCGGCTGCACGTTGGTCGACGCGAACTTCACCGCGGCGGAGTTCACCGGTACGACCACCTTCGCGGGCGCGACGGCGCGGGGGCGCCTCCTGCTCGGGGCGGCGGTCTTCGGTGACGTGGTCTTCGACGATCTCAACGCCGACGGGGAGGTCGTGCTGGACGGTGCTCGCGTCGGCGGTTCGGCCAGCTTCGACGGGGCCGCGTTCGACGGCCTGTCCTGCCGGCGGTCCAGCTTCGCCGGCCCGGCCTCATTCCGTCGGGCGACCTTTGGTCAGCCGACCAGCTTCGACGCGACCCGCTTCGAGGATTCCACCAGTTTTCGGGAGGCCGAGTTCGTCGGCGCCCTGTCGATGGAGCACACCGAGTTCGGCGGGTCGGCCAGCTTCCACGCCGCCCGTTTCACGGACATGGCGCTGTTCCGCTGGACGATCTTCGGCGCGGAGGCGCTGTTCGACGGCGCCCGCTTCATCGACGCCGCGAACTTCGGCCGGGCCCGGTTCCACAGCATGGCCAGCTTTCGCGACGCGCAGTTCAGCCGGCCACCGCAGGTCGAGCAGGCCCGGGCCCTGCCCGATCCCGGTCACCGCTGGCCGGCGGGCACGGTGGTGGAACGGCTCGACGACGAGTGGCTGCTGCTGGTCGACCGGTGAGCGGTCAGCGGACGGCGGCCGCGGGGCGCAGGCCGTCGAGCGCGACCCCGAGCACCCGGTCGCGCTGCTCGGGCGACGGGAACTGGGCCATGGTGAGGCCGCTGAGCAGCCGCACCACGTCGTCGAAGCCGATGTCGTCGCGGACCACGCCGGCGGCCTGGGCGCGGTGCATCATCGGCTCGCCGGCGTCGTAGATCAGCGTCCGGCAGTTCTGGAAGATCTCGGAGTCACGCAGCAACTCCTCGGCCAGCGCCCGCTTCGTGGCGACGTACGCGACGAAGCGGTGCAGCCAGGCGACGAGGGCGTCCCACGGGGGCAGCTCGGCCAGGTCGGCGGCGGACCGGCCCAGGCCCTCGACCTCGTCGACGTAGACGGCCTCGAACAGCTCCCGGCGGTTGGCGAAGTTCCGGTAGAGCGTGCCGATGCCGACGCCGGCGCGGCGAGCCACCTCCTCCAACGACGCGGCCGCACCGTTCTCGGCGAACGCCTCACGGGCAGCGGCGACCAGGGCGTCGTAGTTGCGCTGGGCGTCGGCCCGTCTGGGCCGCCGCCTGAAGACCTCAGGCACCTCACCCGCGCTGGTCATGACGTACGTCACCTCACCTTGGTTGCATCCGGAGGAACCCCTCCGCTAGCTTAGTGGAGGCACCCCTCCGGAATTCCGGAGCCCCGCCTCCGGTTAGCTTACCTCGGGACTCGCCGATCCGTTGGGACCACCCGATCGCCCGGACCCGACAGCCCGCCCGCCACGCACGACGGGCAACAAACCTCTTTCCGTACCAATCGAGGGAGTTTCCTCTCGTGGCAGTAACCTCCCGGCGCAGCTCGCGTCGGCTCACCTTCACCGTGCTCGCGGCCGGTGCCGGGTTCTTCGCGATGCTCCAGTCGTTGATCACCCCGGTGCTGCCGACCATCCAGCAGGACATGCACACCACCCAGAACACCGTGACCTGGGTCCTGACCGCCTATCTGCTCTCCGCGTCGATCTTCACGCCGATCCTCGGCCGTGTCGGCGACATGGTCGGCAAGGAGCGGATGCTGGTCGTCTCGCTCGCCGCCCTGGCCCTCGGCTGCCTGCTGGCCGCCATCGCGCCGAACATCGGCGTGCTGATCCTCGCCCGGGTCGTGCAGGGCATCGGCGGTGGCGTCTTCCCGCTGTCGTTCGGCATCATCCGCGACGAGTTCCCCGCCGCGCGGGTCTCCTCCGCCGTCGCCGCCATCTCGGCGATCGTGGCCGCCGGTGGTGGCCTGGGCGTCGTGTTGGCCGGCCCGATCGTCACCACCCTGGACTACCGCTGGCTCTTCTGGATCCCGATGGTCGTGGTCGGGCTGACCGCCGTGGCGGCATACCTGTTCGTGCCCGAGTCGCCGGTGCGTACCCCCGGACGAATCGACTGGCGGGCCACCCTGCTGCTCTCCGGCTGGCTGGTCGCGCTGCTGCTGCCGATCAGCCAGGGCGCCGCCTGGGGCTGGACCTCCGGCCGGGTGCTCGGCCTGCTGGCCCTCGCCGTGGTGCTGCTGGCCGGCTGGCTGTTCGCCGAGATGCGCTCGGCCAACCCGCTGATCGACATGCGGATGATGCGCCTGCCCGGCGTCTGGACCACCAACCTGGTCGCCCTGCTCTACGGCGCGTCGATGTTCTCCGTGTACGCCTTCCTGCCGCAGTTCGCGCAGGCCCCACGCGCCGCCGGCTACGGGTTCGGCGCCAGCGTCAGCCAGGCCGGCCTGCTCATGCTGCCGATGCTGGTCGCCATGTTCGTCGCCGGCCTCGTCGCCGGCCGGCTCCAGGCCAGCTTCAGCGCCAAGGCGCAGCTCACCGCCGGCGCCGCGTTCAACGTGGCGGCCTCCGCGATGCTGGCATTCGCACACGACACCCGGTGGGAGGTCGGCGTCGCCGGCGGCCTGGCCGGACTCGGCATCGGGCTGGCCTTCGCCTCGATGGCCAACCTGATCGTGGCCAGCGTGCCCGCCAGCCAGACCGGCGTGGCGACCGGCATGAACGCCAACATCCGCACCATCGGCGGTGCGATCGGCGCCGCCGTGGTCAGCGGCGTGATCACCGCGAACCCGCAGGCCAACGGCCTGCCCCGGGAGGCCGGCTTCACGACGGGCTTTCTGGTCCTCACCGGAATCGCCATCACGGCCACGCTCGCGTCCTTCGCCGTCCCGTCCGCCCGGCGGGCGGCGGCCGGTCGCCGGCCGTCCACCGCGACGATCGTCGAGTCGGAGCTAGCCGGCGAGTTCGCGACCATGCCGTCGGCACGCTAACGCGCTGACACGCTGACACGCACCGACGCCCGGGGTGGGAGACCATCCCGGGCGTCGCTGCCGATCCCCCACCCCTCCCATCTGCCAGGATGGCCTCCATGCCGACGTCCGAACTGCTGACCGCCGACCGCATCGAGGAGATCGCTGCGCTGGAATCCGCGAGCACCGACCCGGGCGCGCTGGTCGCCGAGCTGGTGGGCGCCGTCGACGAGGGCCGCGTGGCCGATCCCGACGACACCGGGTACGCCCTCCTGGTCGCCGTGGACATCCTGGAGCAGGCGGGGGACCTGGGCGACGCGCTCACGCTCGCCACCCGCGCCATCGCCGAACAACCGGACGACAACGCGTACGCCCGAGCGGTGCGCGGCGGTCTGCTGCTGCGCCTCGACCGCGCCGACGAGGGCCTGGCCGAGCTGACCGAGCTGCGCCCACTGTTGGAGACCGACCCCGAGGCCACGTACCTGATCGACGAGCTGGCGGAATCCGGCCGCGTGGAGACGGCGGTGGAGTGGCTCACCGGGGCGCTCGACGCGATCCTCGAACGGACCAGAGCCGAGCAGCACGGGTCCGAGGATGCGCAGGACAAGGCCGCCGCCATGATCTACGGCCTGGCCCAGCAGCGGCACGACCTGCGCGAGGAGTTGGGCCTGCCGCACGACGACTACGACAACCTCGCCGACCGGCTCCGCGCCGCCGGCGAGCACGCGCTCGGCGCACTGGACGACGACGGTCCGGCGACGCTGCTGTTCTGGCCACAGGCGGAGTTCGACGCGCTGCTGGTGCGTTGGCCCGCGCTGGTCGACAGCTACCCGCCCCACTGGGACGAGCACCGCGACCAGATCGAACGGGCGCTCGTCGACGCCGCCGGAGCGGGCCCCACCGATCTCGGTGTGGTCGCCGGGTCCGTCGCGGGGCTCGCGGCCTTCGCCGAGCAGCAGGGCGGCGACCCGACAGACGAGACCACCCTCGACGAGTACGCCGACTCGCTGAGCGGGACCGACCTCCGGGCGTGGCCGCCCGGCCGCAACGACGCCTGCTGGTGCGGCTCGGGCAACAAGTACAAGAAGTGCTGCCTACCCCGCTCCCGAAGCTGACTCCTCCCCCGCGCTCCGCCCCCGCTCCCGTGCCGCCTCCGGCGCTGTGCAGGCGGCACCTTCCCCGACGGCGCGCCCGAGACTGACCGGGCACTAGGAGAACAGCAGCACCGACTTGCGGGTGGCGTTGCCGAAGCTCAGGTTGCGGCCACCGGTGTTGAGCACCGGGGTGACCGCCACCTCGAAGGAGACCGTCGTGCCGGCGGGGACCTGGTGGTTCTCGTTGGCGCTGAGCGTCACGTAGCCGCCGCCGATGAGGAGCGGGTCGACCTCCACGGTCTGCTGGTTCAGCATCTGGACGACCGGCGTCGGGTTGCCGGGGAAGGTGTAGACCGCCCGCAGCCGGACCAGATCGCCCTGATGCAGACCCACCAGGTCGATCTTCGACTGGTGACCGATGACGCCGGCGGCGGTGATCCGGTAGGCGACGTTGCCGTCGCTCCATCGGAGGGCGTGGAAGGCCCCGTCCGCCGTGATCGCGAAGCCGGGGAAGATGGTGACGATAGAGACTGTCTGCACGTCCGTGCCTCCTGCTGTGGTAGCGCCGATCATCACCGCGAAGTCGGTGTCCGTGCCCCGAAACGCGTTCGCGTCACAGGTGTGCTGCGCACCGATCCGGGCCGTGCTGGTGTACTGCCAGACCTTCGGCATGGCGGCCGGAGTCCCGTACACCTGCCAACCGGGACCGGTGTCCCCGCCGGCCCTGGTGTACGCGGGTTTGAAGTCCTCGTCGCGGTTGTGCGGATAGTTGGCGTTCCAGCGTGGAAAGTGGCCGAGCTGGCTGTTGCCGTACTGGCCCTTGGAGGCGTACATCAGGACGGCCTTGGTGGTGCGGGCCTCCAGTTCGTTGCCGACCTGGACCCCGACGGCCGGCGCGACGCTGTCGTAGGGCCATCGCTCCAGGTCGACCTGCCAGAAGAAGCCCGGCCAGGTACGCCACCAGGGCAGCTCGGCGTCGGCGTACGCGATGGCGGTCCGCGCCTGGGTCGCCGCCGGCACGCCGGAGCGGACCACGATGTACATCCCCAGGTACGGGATGCCGGCGTCCCGGCCGGCGGCCAGGATCCAGCCGCAGCTCTTGCTCTTGAAGATGCTGGAGGGGGACTGCTCCGTCCCCTTGCTGGTGAGAAAGTCGATACCCAGGCCGGACGCGGCGGCGACCCGGGCCCGGGTCAACCCCCTGCCGACGTCGTAGTCGCTGGTATCCCATCCGTAGAGCGTCACGGGCCGCACCTCCGGCGCCGAACATCGAGGGGAGACGCCGCAGCAGCGCGGCGGAATATCATGCCTTCCGGCTATAGACACGAAAAGCGTTGTATGGACCGTACGTCGCCCGTAGCGGAAAGAAACCCCTGGTCAGGGGCCATTTCGGTGGGTGCGAATTGCGGCCTCGCTGCTGTCGGGCAGCCGACACGGCAAGCTCAGCCGTACCCTCGGCGCATGAATCTCGATGATCTTTCCCTGGCGGAGTTCGCGTTTCCGGGGCCGCTCCGGGATCGACTGGTGGCCGCGATCCTGACCGGTGCCAAGACGTCGACCTCCGGCCTACTGGCCGGGTACGAGCGCGAGAACGAGCCGCTGCCCACGGTCGGCCAACGGTCCGCGGTGGTGGACTCCCAGAATCGACGGGTCGCAGCTATCGAGCTGACCGAGGTGCGAGTGGTCCGGCTCGCCGACGTGGACCTCCAACACGCCGTCGACGAAGGTGAGGGCTTTGCGTCCGTGGCGGAGTGGCGGACCGACCACGAGAGCTTCTGGCACAGCGCAGAGGTCCGCGCCGAACTGGGCGACGACTTCACTGTGGACGACGAAACCCTGGTGGTAGCGGAGCGCTTCCGGCTGATACACGTCGCCGAAGACGCGCCGATCGATTGATCCCTGCCAGTTTCAGCGAGGGCTAGGGTGACCGCAGGTAAGCACCCACTCCGGCAAGGAGGACTTTCGTGCGCCGAATCGTCACCACCATCGCACTGTTCGGGCTCTCGCTGGTCGCGTTCCTCGCGCCAACGCCAGCGAGCGCCGCAGGCCCCGTCGACGTAACGTCCGCGACCCTGGTGGCCCGAGGGGTGGCCGTGGACGTCACCCTCACCGTGACGTGTCCAGTCGACATGTCCGGCGGCGGGGAGTTCATCCTCAGACAACGCTCGGGCGACCGGGTGGCATACGGGTCGGGCTGGGCGCCGATCGACTGCACGGGCGCGCCCCAGTCTTTGACGGGGCGGGTCTATGCGGAGGCGGGCGGCCTTGTCTTCCACAAGGGCGTCGCACTGGCCGCCGGCGGCTTCGAGCTGTGCAGCGAAACATCATGTGACAACTGGCGGTACGAAGACTCGGTCCGAATCACCCGCTGAGCTCGTCGGCTGGTCGCCCGGGCCGCCCCTCGCGGACCGGGCGACCGAAGGCCTGATGACTGTTTTGCACCGCCGCGGGTGGTTGGCGGGAGGTGCTACCAGCGCCCGCGGTCAATTTCCCAGCGCTCGAACCTTGGCAATCGTCTCCTGGACGTGCTGCTTGGCCGGGTCGCCACCCTGGGATGCCTGCGCGAGTGCCTGACGATAAGCGTCGATCATGCCAACCAGCGGGCCTGCCGCCACACCCTCCAGTGCACCGGCGACCAGAGCCCGAGCCTCAGCCGCGTCCTGTGCTGCCGCCGCGGTCTTGGCCTTCGCCTCGTCCAGCTTCTGCGATGCCGCCGCCAACCTTGCGATGATCTGTGCTGCGCTCACGCGCATCCTCCCCCTGGTCGACCATCGCCTCCACCACCACCGGCGGAGATTACAAGGGAGCGTACGAGATTGGCGGCAACCGTCGAAAGCCTTCACTGGAGCGAACCGCCTAACACTCCCAGCGCGCGACTAGCGACGGTGCCACTCCGGTAGCCCCGGACGGCCCGCCAAACTTTGGACAGTTGCCGTTACGCGCTAACGGAAACTGTCCAAGATCTGGCGGCGTCACGCGGTGTCCGCGGCGAGACTTCCTCACATGGTGCCCTCCGACGATGCCGGCGCGCTCGAGTGGCTCGCCTTCGAGCAGGCGGGCGTCCTCACGACCGCGCAGGTCTCTCAACTGCTCCCAGAGGGGGTCGTGCGGGGCCGGATCCGCTCCGGCCGGTGGCGGTCGATCTGCCGAGGGATCCTCCTGACCGGCAACGGCCGCCTCACCCGCGACCAACAACTGTGGGTGGCAGTGCTGGCCGCAGGCCCGGGCGCCGTATTGGCTGGGGTGACCGCCGCGGCCGAAGCCGGGATACGGGGACTGCGACGCGAACCGCTACACGTACTGGTGCCGGCCGCCCGCCGCGCGGCCCGGACCACCCTGCGCCGACTGCCGATCGACATGCCCGCCGTCCTGGTGCACCGCACATCGATCCTGCCGGAGGCCCATCTCCAACTCGCCCGCCCACCCCGCACCACGACGGCACGAGCCCTCATCGACGCGGCCGGCTGGGCCGCCGGCGTCGACGAGGCCCAAGGGCTGCTGGCCGCTGGCTGCCAGCAACGCCGAGTCCTACCCGACGAACTGCACGCAGTCCTTGACGCCCTGCCCCGCGCACCCCGCCGACAGCTCATCCGACAGACCACTCACGACATCGCCGGCGGCGCACAAGCACTCTCCGAGATCGACTTCATACGGCTGTGTCGCCGTCACCGGCTGCCGACGCCGGACCTACAGGAACACCGGACCGACGCCGCCGGCCGTAAACGGTGGCTGGACGCCTACTGGCGGGAATGGCGCGTACACGCCGAGATCGACGGCGCACACCACATGGACTCCCGGCAGTGGGCCGCCGACATGCGCCGACAGAACGACGTCTGGACCAGCGGCGACCGAATCCTGCGCTTCCCCGCCTGGCTGATCCGCGCCCGCCCCCACGAAGTCGCCGAAACGATCCTCCGAGCCCTCACCGCAGCCGGCTGGACCCCACCACCACCCCAACCGACGTGAGACTTGGACACTTTCCGTTCCGCGCGAACGGAAACTGTCCAAGATCTGGAGCGGGCACCTGGATCGGGCGGGCTCAGTGCTCCGCTACGTAGACGCCGACGCCAGGCACGCCCACCACAAGCCCTTCTGCCTTCAGTGTGAGCATTGCGTTCCGCACGACGATCGCGGAGACGCCGTGAATCTGGCAGAGCTGTGCCGTGGATGGCAACTTGTCGCCGGGCGACAAGTCACCCGAGGCAATCTGCTTGCGGATGTGCTCGGCAAGCTCAACCCACTTGGGGCTTGGTGGCATGGCGGTACTCCCTGGTCAGCACCGTCATTCGACCACTCTTCACCTTGCTATCGCAAGTGATAGCTTGACTGCGATAGCTTGTTATCCTAGGCTCCGAACTGACCGGCTCCCTGGTCAGCACCCGTGGAGTTGGTTCTTTCCCACCGCGCAGAGAGCGCCCGGTCGGTCGGTCCCCCCGTCCGGCCGGGCGTGCCGGGGCGTGCCCGCACGCCGCCCCGCCGCGATGCCCTGACCAGCAAGGAGACCCACCCCGACGGGAGCCCCCGATGCCCGATCGACCCAACGACTCCACCGCTAGCCACGATCCAAAGCAACCCCTCGTGTCCGACAAGGACATCGAGGACGCCGACGACATCCTCTTCGCCCATCCACCCCGGGTGGTGCGCCGCTGGGTCTGCGACTGCGGCGTGGACTACCCCTGCCCTGACGTGCTCTTCGCCCGTCTGGTCAAGGCCACCGCCGAGGCGGGCGAATGAATCCTGACCCCATCGACGACCTGCGTAACGCCTGGCTGGCCACGATCGCCGCCACCGACCGGGCCGGTGCCCAACTGCACGGTGCCGGGCCACCGGGCCGGCGGTTGCCCTGGCAGGACGCGGTCACCGAGTGCTGGCGGGCGCTGAGCCTGGTCTACGCGGGCGTGGCCGCAGCCCGCGATCCAGCCATCTGGGCGTCGGATCGAGACACCGGCTCGGCCGGTGAGGTGCTCGCCGGCCTGCGCGCGGCCCAAGGAGACGCCGACCGGGCCGCCGCCCTGGCCGCCCGGGTGCGCACGAGGTTGAGCGCCGCCGAGGACCGGCTGCGGCGTACCCGAATCGTGGCGGACGCCACCGCGGCCCGACACCTCGCGGCGGCGATCGTCCGGCTCGACCTCGTCGTCACCCGACTGGCGGTGGGCACCCGCCGGATCGACCGCTCGGTAGCCGCGCTGACCGGCGCCCCGACGGCAGCACCCGACCCAGACCCGCCCAGCACCAGCGCCACCGGCCGCACCACCAGCACCAGCACCAGCACCGACGAGATCGCCCGCGGCTGCCGCACGGCGAGCGCCCTGGTACGCAACCGACGACGCACGCACCAAACCACGCCCAGGAGACGGCTCAGAATGATCAAGGAGCGACCATGGTGACCGATCCTCACGCCGCGCTGCGCAGTCTGCTGGCCGGGCGGCTGCACGGCCACGAGCGGCGGCTGCGCCGGTTCGCCGAGCCGGATTGGCGGCGGTACGCCGATCTGCTCGCCGGGGCGCTGCTGGTGGCGGTGCGGCGGCGGTTCGTCGCCGGGCAGGATCGGGCGCCGGTGATCCGGTTCGTGGCGTCCGCCCGCGAGCGCTACGACGCCACCGGCCGCGACGTCGACCCGGCGGTGGCCGAGGCGCTGGTCTGGGCGGCGCTGGGCGAGCGTCCACCGGTGCCCGACAACGTGCCGACGATCGTCGCCCGGACGGTGCTGCTGCTCGGCCTGCTCGAGGACGAGGGCCTCACCGATCGGGAACGGGACGACGTCCTCGCGGCGGCCGCGCGCGCCGCCGACGACTCGACCCAGGACGCGGAGCAGCACCAGCCGACCGCCGGAGACCAACAGTAGGCGGATCAGGAGGGCGCAGGCGCGGGCTGCGGCGGCAGGAAGATCCGACCCCGGGCCGACTCCCACGCGGTACGTGCCGTCACGGTCAACCAGGCGACGACCAGCAGCACGTAGCCGACCACCGCGACCCACTCGAAGACCACCGATCCGGTACGCAGCGCGAGGGCACTGGTGCCGGTGACGACGGTGCCGAGCGGGAAGACGAAGCTCCACCAGGTCAGCGAGAACGGCAGGCCGGCCCGGGCGGTACGGATCGTCACCGCAGCGGCGAGCCCCAGCCACAGCATGGCGAATCCCCAGGTGGGGAGGCCGTAGAAGAGGCCGAGCACCTGCGCGGCCGCATCGTAGGGCGCGGGTAGCGCGAGCGGCGCGACGTTGCCGAGCAGGTTCGCGGCGGTCACCGACTGCCCCAGCGGGCCGAGGACGATCCAGAGCGTGGGTACCGCTGCGGCTGGGCCGATCCCGTGCTGGATGAGCCGCTGCCAGATCTGCCCGGTGATGATCAACGAGGCGAAGAGGCTGAACCCGAAGATGACGTAGCAGGTGAGCAGCAGGGTGAGCCGGACCTGGCCCGACTGCGCATGCGGCACGAGCAGCGCTCCGGTCGCGGCCGAGACCATCGGCGGCACCACCGGCATCAGCCAACCGCCGGACGCGGCGTCCGGCGCGAAGCGGAATTTGGTGATCATCTTATACGGAATCCAGACGCTGGTGACCAGACCCAGCAGGGTGCCCCCGATCCAGAGCACGGTGTCCACGGCGACCGCGGCGGTCAGGCCGATCCAGTCCCGCCCCAGGAGGAGGGTGCCGGCGCCGACCGTCATGACCGCCATCGCGGGGGCTCCCCAGAACGGGGCCATCAGCGGGTTGTTCGCGTGGGCCCGCGCCGTCGCGGGATAGCGGGTCCAGTGCACCGCCCAGGCGGCCGTCAGCGCGACCAGCAGGGAGGCGGCCAGCGCCCACACCACGGTGGCGGCGACCCGCAGCCCGGCCACGTGCACGGGCAGCGTCGCCGCGGCGATCCCCACGATGCTGGTCCCCATGACCGAGGTGTACCAGTTCGGGCCGAGGTTCTGGAACACCTGCGACGGATGATCCAGGTCGCGGAGCAGCCCCCGCGTGGCGCGTGCCGGGGCGGAGCCGCCAGCCAGCGGGGAGGAGAGGAGCGCGGTCATGTCACCACAATCGCCCCGATAAGCTCAGGCAACCAGTTTTTTTGCCCTAAATCACCTCGCTGCGCGTCCCGGCCGCGACCAGCCTCAGCAGGATGCCGGCAGCGTTCTCCCGCCGGGCTCCAGGGCGGCCGGCTCAGGTTCGGGTCCTTTGCTCTGCTTCAACGGACGCAACGAAAAGACCCGGTTAGTGTTGCGCCGGGTGAAGCAGAGCAAAGGACCCGAAACAGCAGGCCCGGGGGCCCGAGGACCGACGGCAGGATGAGCGGCGCACCACCGTCCGTTACCGGCGTGAGGAAGAGCCACAGTGGGCAGACGGGTCAGCGCAGGCCACGGACCAGCAGCAGGTAGCCGCAGTAGGCCATCGGCACCAGCAGGAAGCAGATCAGGAACCCAAGCGGCAGGTAGCGCGGCGGCGTGCCGACGACCATGGCGGGTCGTCCCCAGCGGCCGAGCACCAGGTAGCCGCCGAAGAACGCCACGGCGGGCAGCCCCGCGCAGATCCACGCGCCGAGGGTGAAACCGTCGACCAGCCCGACCCCGGAGGCGAGCACCAGGGTCAGCACGAGCACCCCCGCGGCCGCACCAGACGCGCTGTAGACGGCGACCGCCCGCGCCAGCGGTGACCACGTGGGCAGCAGCGCCGGCCGCTGGGCCAGCAACTCGGCCTGCTGCCCGTGCCGGTCGGCCTCGTCGGCCAACCGCCGGGCCAACTCCAACTCCACCGTCGGATCGACCGCCGTCGCGCGCTGCGCCGGCACCCCGACGCCCGCCGGGCTCACTGCCGTCGGCAGCGCCAGCCGCGCGTCCCCCACCGGCAGCTGGGAGTACGCCCCGACATCCGCCCGCCCCGGCACGCCGGCTGCGCCGGCGGGTCCCCCGTCCCCCGATCCGGGCGCGGCGGGCGGGCCGAACCCGGCAGTGGAATCACCGGTCGACCCGGTCCCCGCCGTCGAGGCGGGCCAACCAGCGCCCGCGCTCGGACCGGGTGCGGCGCCCGCGCCCGGCTGCCCAACCCCCGAGGCAGGGGCGGTCGCGGGCTGGTCGACGTTGATCGCTCGGCCGAGCTGGTCGAGGCGGTGCCCCTGGGCGGTGAGGCGCTGGTGCAGGTAGTCGACGGCGGCGTGCAGGCCACGGCGGCGCTCGGACTCGGCTGCGGCGTCCCGCTCGCCGGTGCGGCGCTGCTCGGCGAGCTGGCGGGCCAGTGCCGCGTACTCCTCGAAGGACACCGTCACTCTTCCCCGTCCGGCTCGTGCCCGTCGCGGGCGAACGGCACGATCAGCCGGGTGCGCTGGTCGTGCCGGTCGATCAGCAGCGCCCGGTCGGCGCGCGGCGTGTAGGCGAGGTCGTGCACCCCGAGGTGCAGGGCCAGCTCGGCACCGGGCACGTTGAGCGCGACCAGGCAGGCCACGTCGTCGCGGTTCTGCGTGCCGCCGAGGTCGTCGGCGAGCCGGCGCAGCCCACGCCACCAGCCGAGCAGGTGCACACCCTGCCCGGGGCCGTGGCGCAGCACGGTACGCAGGTCGTCCAGGCCGGAGCGGAAGGTGACCGGGTCGGCGGCGCCGAGCACCGGCGCGGCGGCGTCCATGCCGAACACCACGAGGTATTCGCGCCCGGTCGGCTCGGCGGCGAGGGCGGCGATCCGGTCACGCAGGCCGGTCGCGTCGAGGCGTTCGACCGGGTGGCCGGCGGCGCGCAGCGCGGATTCGGTCTCGTCGGCGATCGGGGCGGCGGCGCTGACCAGCGAGGCCAGCACGAACCGGGTGTCACCGGCGGCGTGCTGGCGGGCCAGGCTGAGCGTCGCGGCGCGCAGCACGTCCGCGCCGGCCGCCGCGGTGCCCACCACGGCCAGGTGCCGGCCCGGGGTGGTGTCCATCAGGAACAGCGCGGTGGTGCCGTCCACGTCGACCGTCCGACCGACCAGGGCCATCGGGCGTCGACCACCCGGGCGCAGCCCGGCGAAGGTGGGGTCGTCCTCGACGCGCGCAGCCTCGTACCCCTTGAAGACCGCCGGTGCTCGCGCGCCCGGCGGGCGGGCCTGCCACAGCTCGTGGCGCAGCGCGGCGAGGTCCGCGGCGGCGGCGTGCGCGTCGGGGAAGCGCAGCACGGTGTCCGCGCCGACCGCGCCGGCGGCGGTGTTGATGACGGCGGAGCCGATCGGCAGGGCCGCCGCGGCGTCGTTGAGCGGGTCGAGCACCCCGCCACCGCCGGGCAGCGCCACCCGCAACGCGAACTGCCCGAAGATCGCCTCGGCCCGGCCGTAGAGCGCCTCGATGCCGGTCATGCTCTGGCTGGCCAACACCAGGTGCACGCCGTACGAGCGGCCCTTGCGGGCCAACTCCTCCAGCAGGTCGACGGACTCGCGGGCCAGCGCGTCGTTGCCGGCGAGCAGCACGTGGAACTCGTCGATGACCGCCACGATGCGCGGCAGCGGATTGTCCCGGGGCAGGTCGGCGAGCTTCGTGACGCCGTGCCGCTTGAGGGCGGTGGCCCGGCGCTGCGACTCGCGGCGCAGCTCACGCAGGACGGCGAGGCCGTACTCGCGGTCGGACTCGATGCCGACCGCCCGGGCGTGCGGCAACCAGGACGGGTCCCGCCCGGTGGGCACGAACTCGGTGAAGCTCACGCCCTCCTTGAAGTCGAGCAGGTAGAGCTGCAACTCGGCCGGCGAGTAGCGGGCGGCCAGCCCGTAGAGGACGTCGAGCAGGAAGACGGTCTTGCCGGCGCCGGTGCGGCCACCCACCAACCAGTGCGGGGTGGCGTCGTCGAAGGCGACGGTCAACGGGGTGCGGCCGGCCCGGCCGATGACGGTCCGCAGGCCGTTGCCGGCCGACTCGGCCCAGCGCCGCTCGGGCAGCAGCTCGGCGAAGTGCAGCGCGTCGGTGCGGCGGGCGGCGGCACCCAGATGGTCGGCGAGCGCGCGGACCGAGGCCGGCGGCGGATCACCGTCGAGCAGCACCGGCGCGGCGAGCCCGGTGCCGTCGGCGCTGAACGGGGCACCGGCCGGGTCGCCGACCTGCGCGTACCCCTGGACGAGCCGGACCGCCGTGGTGCCGCCCAGTGGCGGCGAGGTCTCCCCCGGCGACCGGGACGGGTGCCCGGCGAGCAGCACGCAGACGGCGGCGGCCGGACCGGCGTGGGTGAGCGCCGCGAGCCGCGCCAGCTCGCGGGGCGGCGGGGCGGCGGTGGCGACCACCACCAGGAGCTGCCGGGCGTCGGGGTCCGCGTGCTGCGCCGCGCGGGCGTGCCGTTCCGCGGTCTCCAGCAGCGCGGCGAGCTCCGCCTCGCCGGTCGCTGGCGGATCGAGCACACCGGCATCGAGTAGCGGACGTAGCGGGCCGAAGGTGGCGCCCAGGGCGGCCGTGTCGATGCCGACGACCCGGACCTGACCGGCTGGCGCGGTGGCGAGCAGCCGCAGCACCAGCGCCCGCAGCAGCCCGGCGACGCGCGGGTCCCGGGCGTCGGTGTCCAGTGCCAGGTGGTGCCCGCCGCCGAGCGGCACCAGCACCGGGAAGCCGCCGTCGGGAGTGGACGCTTTGCCGATCCGGACCGCCGTCGGCGCCTCGGTGAGCGGGGTCGCGCCGGGGGTGGGGGTGGCCAGCGCGCCGCCGAGCCGGGCCAGTCGGGCCACCAACTCGCCGGTGTCGGCCGGCGGGGCCACGGTGGCCGCGCCGAGCGCGCCCCGGGCGGCCTCCAGGTGTGCCCTGGCCGCCCGGTGGGCGGTGACCGCCTGCCCGTACGCCGTCGCGAGCCTGCCCACCCTCTGCCCCCAACGCCGACGACCGTCTGGTCCCAGGAACCCTAACGGACGTCGGCGGCACCCGGACAGTCCCGAGAGGACGTGTCCCGCCGCCTCGGTCACGCCCGATCTGTCACACCCGATCTGTCACACCGGGACGCAGGCCACCGGGCCGGGCCGGTCGGCCACGCCGCAGCGGAACACCTCCACGGGTGCGGTCGACACGTCGGGCACCTGCTCCACGCGCATCAGTGCCAGCCGCTTGTCGACCGGTTCGCCCGAGTCGGGCGGGAACCGGATCAGCCCGGCCACACCCGGGTAGCCCTGGCCGGCGTTCTGCCGCAGCACCTCGGCGTGCACGCCGACCGGGTTGACCGACTCCGGCTCCCAGCGCTGGCCCGGGTCGGCGTGGTGCAGCCGAGCGGCGAGGCTCTCCACGGCCCGGACCATCATCATCGCCGCGTCGTAGGCGAGGCTGATCCGCTCGCCGACCTGCTGCTCGGAGCCCGGCCGGCAGCGCGGCGGGTCGAGCAGGTCGTCGGCCTGGATCCAGGACAGGAAGCTGGCCCGGGCGTCGTCGCGCTGACCCTGGGCCGCGCGCAGCGCGGCGCAGGTGGCCAGGGCGGCCTTGGAGACGTACGTGACCGGCAGGTTTCCGGGTGCGGCGGCGCGCAGCCCGGGGTTGGCCATGTAACGGTTCGCCGAGTCGTCGGCGACCAGGTGTCGGGGCGGGTCGGCGCCGCACTCGCGCAGCGCCCGTAGGAAGCCGTCGAACTCCGACCATCGGCCGGCGTAGAACAGCAGGCCGGCGTAACCGCACTCGTCGGTCAGCCGCTGCCCGGTCCGCCACTCGTCGAGGCGGGTGATCCGGGTGCCGAACCGTTGCCGGAGCCCGTCGACCAGGGTGCCCACGTACAGGTCCTCGCTGAGCGAGCTGCCCTCCAACGTCGTGTAGTAGACGTGCGCCTCGTCGACCTTGAGCACCTGCTTGGCGTACGCGTCGACCATCTCCACCTGGTCGGTGTTGGGCGCGGAGATCTGCAGGTAGAGCCGCGAGTTGGCGTCCATCTTGTCGGCGGAGAGGGTGGGCGCCAGCACCGGCAGGCCGATCTGGTTGAGCTCGCGCAGCGCTCGGGCGGTGCTGGTCCGGCTCTCCACGAGGCCGACCACGCCGAGCACCGTCGGGTCGTCGTGGGCCAGCTCGGCCAGCATCGCCACGGCCCGGTCGGCGTAGCGCATCTGCCGGCCGCCGTTGGCCACCACGATCCGTAGCAGCGCCGCGCCGTCGGCGCCCGCCGACTCCTGGAGCAGCGCGTACTGCGCGGTGGCCATGCCCTCCAACTCCTCCCGCTCGGAGACGTAGGACTCCTCGTCGGCGCGGGTCCGGTTGCCGGTCAGGGTGCCCAGGTAGACCAGGGTGAGGAAGGGTCGGCGCCGGTCGCTGCGCTGCCAGACCTCCTCGGCGGCGCGGTTCTGGGCGAAGATGCGCTGCTGGATGGTCCGCAGCCGGTCCTGGCCGGGGTCTTTGTTGAACACCTGCGCGGCGCTGTCGCTGTAGCCGACGCACTCGCCGTCGACCTGCACGACCGAGACGTCGCCGCCGGTGAGCGCGGGATGGCAGCCCGGCCCCCACCGGCTGCCCACCCACGCGCCGCCCGTGGCCAGCAGCACGAGGCAGAGCGCCGCCGGCAGGAAGCGCCGCGACCACCAGGGCGGCTCGGGCGCGGTGAACGGCCGCACCCCGCCGCGCGACGGCGGGCCGGGATCGGTGTCGTCCGGGCGCAGCACCACCAGCCAAGCGGCGGGGCGGCGCAGCCGCCGCATCTCCGGCAGCGCCTCGGTCCACTCGTCGTACGCCTCGTCGGCCTCGGTGAGCGCGTGGGGTTCGGGCAGCTCCGGCGGGGGTCGCCCACCCGAGGCGACAAGCAGCAGCGGGTCGTTGCGGCCGGTCTCGGTGCGGACGTCACCGATCAGGCGGACCAGCTCGCCGCCGACGTTGTCCGGGGCGACGTGATCGAGCAGCAGCACCGGGTACGCCGTGCGCCGCCAGTCCGACGGACGCCACAGTCGACGCCGGTACGCCTGCCGCAGGTCCTCCAGGAACGCGTGCAGCAGCAGCTTGTTGACCTGGTCGGGTTGCTCGCCGTCCCGCCAGCCGGCGGTGAGGCGCTCGGCGAAGCCGAGGAAGGTGACCGACTGCCGAGGGGCCAGGTACTGCTGACGCATGAACCAGCGGTAGTGCCCACCGATCACCGGCACCCGGCCGGACACGGCGGCCCGGAACACCACCCCGGGAACGGCCCGGCGGACCAGCCAGAGCAGCACCTGCGAGACGATGCTGACCGCGTCGCCGCCGGAGGGCACCGGCTCGGCGGTACGCGGGCCGCGGCGGTCACGCAGCCGGCGTACCAGCGCGGCCCGGCTGTCGTCGGCGTCGACGCCGAAGCTGAGGCTCTGGTGCATCAGCCAGTCGGCGAGCGGGTAGTGCTGGAAGCGCAGTCGAGCCGCCCCGAACGCCTCCAGCGAGAGCTGGCGGTGCAGCTCGCGCAGCAACGCCGGCACGTCTCCGGCGCCCGGCGGCACGTCGACGTCCAGCACGGCGTGCGGGACGCGGCGGCGGGGGCCCTGCCCGAGGAAGCGGCGCAGCGGCACCACGAGGTCCGGCGGGTCGGCGCGGACCAGCCAGACCACCGGCAGCCGCCGGTCGCCCCGCCGGGGTCGCCGCAGCAGCCGCGCGAGCAGCCCGAAGAACTCCAGCGCGCCGGCGGGGAGCCGGTCCCGGCCCGTCGTCGCCTGTCTCTGACCAGTCAACTCCCGCATCGGCACCCCCCGACCGTGGCACGGCGTGAGCGCCGATTCCACCTAGTGTGGTCATCCGGCGCAAGGCGCGGTACCGGCCGGGCGGGTGCCGTGCGGGTGCGCTCAGCCGGTGACCGCGGTGAGCGCCGGCAGGTAGCCGTACCGGTAGCCGTCGGCCTTCGGGTGGTACGCCTCGATGACGCCGCTGACGTCGTTGATCCACGGGGTGCCGGCACAGACGCCGTGGCCGGCGAAGTAGGGCCGGGTGTCGGCGAACGTGGCACCGGCCGCGCCGGCGCGGGCGGCGGTGACCGCGGCGAGCACATCGGCGGCCTCGTTGAGGATGGTGCGCTTGTAGGTGCTCATCGCCAGCCAGCCGCAGGACGTCGTCTCGAACAGGCGCGGGTAGCCGAGCACGATCAGCCGGGCGTTCGGGGCGCGGTTGCGGATGGCGGCGTACGTGGCGTCGAGCCGGCCGGGCAGCGTCGACGTCGCGAAGGCCTTGGCGGTGTTGACCGCGTCGGTGCAGGCCGTGGTGCTGCCGAACCGGCAACTGGTGATCACGTTGACGAAGCCGGCGTCGTTGCCGCCGATGGTGATGGTGACCAGGGTGGTGCTGGCGCTCAGCGAGTTGACCTGGCTGTTGAGCACGTCGGCGGTGACCGCGCCGCCGCAGGCCGGGAAGCTGAAGCTGGCCACGCCGTGGGCGGCGGCCCAGAGCGGGGCGTACGACTTCTGGCTGCGCAGGCAGGTGGACCAGTCGTACGGGCCGGCGCCGACACCGGAGGAGTACGAGTCGCCGAGCGCGACGTAGTTGATGACGGCGGCCTGGGCGGTGCCGGGGACGAGAACCGCGCCGAGAGCGGCGGTGCAGACGGCGACCAGTGTGGCCAGGGCGCGGGCCAGCGGGCGGTGGGGCATGACGGACCTCCACAGGACAGGGGTGGTGGGATCCTGCGACCGCGCGCGTGGCCAGGGGCGGAACGGTTGTTACCAGGCGGTAATGCTATCGAAACATTTAGATCAATGGAATAGCTTCGCCGCGCGGCGGGCCGGCGGGGTGGACAGTTGTCGATTAGGTTGGCGAGGCGAAAACCCCGATGGAGGGAGTCCCTTCCGTGCGACGAGTCCTCACGGCGGCCACCACCGCCCTGACCCTCACGACAGCCGGCATCATGCTCACCGGCACCCCCGGCCAGGCCGCCCCGACGGGCTGGGGTCGACCCACCGTCACCCTCGCGCCGCAACCCGGCGCGCCGGGGCTGGGCGACAGCTACTTCCCCGACTACGGCAACGGCGGATACGACGTCGAGCACTACGACGTACGGCTGCGCTACGACCCGGCGACCGACCTGCTCTCCGGCACCACCACCATCCTCGCCACCGCGACCGAGGACCTGTCCCGGTTCAACCTGGACTTCCTGCTCGACGTCGAATCGGTACGGGTCAACGGCTGGGCGGCGACCACCAGCACCGAGGGCGCCCACGAGTTGGTGGTCACCCCGTCCCGCACCGTCGTTCGGGGCCAGCAACTGACCATCGTGGTCCGCTACGCGGGCATTCCGTCGGAGACGCTGGTCGGCGGTTACACCGGCTGGACGCGTACCGACGACGGGGCGCTCGCGGTCAACGAGCCCGAGTCGGCGTGGTGGTGGTTCCCCAGCAACGACCACCCGCTGGACAAGGCCACCTTCGACGTCTCCGTCTCGGTGCCCACCGGCGTCGAGGTGATCAGCAACGGCGTGCAGCCGCGGCCGCCGCTGGCCGAGGCCGGCAACCGCACCCGGTGGATCTGGCGGACCACCTCCCCCACCGCGACCTACCTGGCCTTCATGGCCATCGGCCAGTACGACATCGTCACCGACACCACGCCGAGCGGCCAGCCGGTGGTGAACGCGTACAGCACCTCGCTGGGCGCGCTCGGGCCGGCCGCGCGGGCCAGCATCGAGCGGACCGGCGAGATCGTCGACTGGGAGAGCGGGATCTTCGGCCCGTACCCGTTCGAGGCGCAGGGCGGTGTGGCCGGCCCGATCGACGGCATCAGCTTCGCGCTCGAGACGCAGACCCGACCGGTGTACGGCCCGGGCTTCTGGCGGCGCGGCGCCAACACGTACGTGGTGACGCACGAACTCGCCCACCAGTGGTTCGGCGACTCGGTCTCGGTGGCCGACTGGCGCAACATCTGGCTCAACGAGGGCTTCGCCTCGTACGCCGAATGGCTCTGGTCGGAAGAGCAGGGCGAGGGCACCGCCCAGGAGCTGTTCGACTTCACGTACGCCAGCTACCCGGCGGACTCGGGGTTCTGGCAGGTGCTGCCCGGTGACCCGGGTGCGGCCCGGGTCTTCGACGACGCCGTCTACGACCGGGGCGCCATGACGCTGCACCAGCTGCGGCTGGCCGTCGGTGACGACGCGTTCTTCGAGATCCTGCCCGCCTGGACGGCCGAGCACCGGCACGGCAACGGCACCATCGAGCAGTTCCAGGCCCTGGCCGAACGCATCTCCGGACTGGACCTGGACGACCTGTTCACCACCTGGCTGTTCACCGCCGGCCGGCCGGACGTGGCCACCGCCGCGCGCAAGGCCGGCCCGCCGGCCGAGCCGAAGTCCTGGAGCACGATCCGCGAGTCCCACCACCTGCACTCACGCTAGAGCCCCAAAGTCGGCCGGGAGGCCCGCCGCTTGCGCGGCGGACCTCCCGACCGTCCGGCCGTCCAGGCCCGTCCGGCCGCCCAGACGGCGGTCCCGACCACACCCAGACCCGGCGGGTCCGGGCTCGATCGCCAGACCGGGTCGGGTGCGTTGAGCTCGCTGGTCATCACGCAGGCCGGTCATCGAGTAAGTTCCGGCTCGGCCGCTGCGGCCCATGCCACGTTGGGGCCCCCTATGGTCAGTGACGGGGCAGGTGTGTGATGAGCGCTGACCGCGCTACAGCTGGCGTGTCTCGGAGTCGGGAGGCTTGGTGGAGACGACATCCCACACTGCGACGGTCCGGTTGCCGGGGTCCAAATCGGTGACTGCCCGGGCCTTGTTCCTGGCGGCCCTGGCGGACGGTACGAGCCGGCTGATCACGCCGCTGGAAGCCGCCGACACGGTTGCCTTCGCCGACGGACTCAGCACGCTGGGCTTTCCGGTCGACCGGGGCGGTGACGTCTGGAGCATCACCGGAAACCCGACCGGGCCGCCCGCCGAGACGGCGGTCGTCTGGTGCCATGACTCCGGCACCGCGGCGCGCTTTCTGCCCGCGCTGGTGTCGCTGGGCGCTGGCGACTTCGTCATCGACGCGAGCGAGCAGATGCGGGCCCGTCCGATGGGCCCGCTGCTGCGGGCGCTCGGTTCTCTAGGGGTGCGTGTGCACGCCGCGAACGGCGACCGGATTCCCCTGCGCATCGACGCCGACGGCGTGGAAGGCGGCGTGGTGCAGGTGGACGCCGGCGCCTCCAGCCAGTATTTGAGCGCCCTCTGCCTGATGGCTCCCGGCACCAGGAACGGCCTGACCATCGAGGTCCTCGACGAGGTGTCGGTGCCCTACGTCGAGCTGACGCTCGCGATGATGCGCGAGTTCGGTGTGACCGCCACGCGGCAGGGATCACGGATCACCATCGGACCCGGCACCTATCAGGCACGGGACTACGTCATCGAGCCGGACGCCTCCACCGCCTCGTACTTCTTCGCCGCTGCCGCGGTCACCGGCAACACCGTGACTGTCCTGGGCCTCGGCCGGAATTCGCGGCAGGGCGACCTGCGCTTCGCGACCGAGGTCCTGTCCGCCATGGGTTGCGAGGTCACCGTGGACGATGACAGGACCACCGTGACCGGCCCCACGCATCTGCGCAGCCCCGGCGAGGTCGTCATGCGCGACATCAGCGACACCATGATGACCCTCGCCGCGATCGCCCCCTACGCCGACGGGCCGGTCCGGATCACTGATGTGGGCAACTGCCGCATCAAGGAATCCGACCGCATCGACGCCATGGCCAGCGCCCTCGACGCGTGCGGCATCACGGTCCACACCGGGGCCGACTGGCTGGAAATCACCCCTGGCCGACCGCACTCGGCACTGGTTCAAACTCGGGCCGATCACCGCATCGCGATGAGCATGAGCGTGCTCGGCATCCGTACAGCGGGGATCCGCTTCGACGACGCTGACTGCGTGGGCAAGACCTTCCCCGGCTTCCACCAGGAGTTGGCCGGACTCCAGGAAGCCTGGCAGCGTGGCTGATCGGGACGCCGACATGCCCGCCGCCCCAGAGGTCCTCCACCTCACCCCCGGCGTCGTTCTGACCCTCTGTCCCAAACCCGGCAGCTTCACCGGTGTCGTCACCATGGTGGCGGCGAGGGGTGACACGGTGCTGGTCATCGACACCGGGCTGTCCGAGCACATGCCGACCGCGCTGCTGCCCGCACTCGACGCGCTCGGCGCCGAGGTATCCGACATCACCGCCATCGCCAGCACTCACGGGCACGGCGACCACACCGGAGGCGGTCCCGGCCTGCACCGGTTGTCCGGCGCCCCAATCCACTTCTGCGCGGACGACGTCGAATTGGCCGGCTATCAGCCGCATGTGGACCTGCGCGACGGGCACGCCTTCGACCTTGGTGGCCTGAGGTTCGAAGTCCTCGCCACGCCTGGCCACACCCTGGGCAGCCTCTCGTTCTACATACCGGAACGGCAGTTGCTGATCGTGGGTGACGCCGTACAGGGAACCGGGTCAGTGCGGCGGCTCCCGGCCTACTACCAGTCCGGGATCCAGTATCGTGCCAGCCTCCGACGAATGCTGGACCTGCCGGTCGACACTCTCGTACTCGGTCATCCACTTACCTCGAAGGCCGTGCACAGCTACGTCTTTCGGGGCCCTGCGTGCCGACAATTGCTGACCGACAGCCTAGAGGCCGCCACGGTGATCGAAGCCGCCACGCACGCCGTTCACCGCCGGGCGCATGACAAAGAACCACGAGCGCTTCGGGAGGGGATTCTGGCGGAACTGGTCACGCACGCTCCGTTCACCAGCTTCGACCCGACGGCTCCCGTCGAACACGACACCGAACTGACCCTGCACAGCGAATTACGGGACCTCGGCTACCTGATCTAGCGTCGCCGATCGCCGGCCGTGCTCGCCTCGATCGCGCGGATGTGCCGGTAGGCGAACCAGAGCGGCGGGAACGCCCCGACCGCGAAGGACAGGTCGATCAGCGTCCAGAACCAGGGGATGTCCCTGATCGGGCCGCAGATCAGCGCCAGCGGCACGATCCCCGCGCAGGCGATCATCCCGACCTGGACCACCCAGACGTTGCGCACCGGGTCACGTACCGGCCCCCAGAACGCCACGGCCAGCACCAGGTGGGCGAAGGCCAGCCAGTCGGTGCCGTAGAGCAGGAACGGATACTCCTTGCTGGCCGTGGCGAGCCCGGCGTGCACCCGCTCGATCCATTCGACCAGTGCCGGCAGTTGGCCGGCGAGCGGGTCGAGTGCGCGCAACAGCCAGCGCACCTCGATCTCCAGCGGGAACGCGGTCGCTCCACTCAGGAAGAGCCCGACAATCACGATCCACAGCCACCGGCGGGTCCACCGCAGGCGCTCCTCGATCTCCATGATCGCAGCGTAACGATGATCTTCATCGGGCTCGGTCCCGTGGACCGGCCAGGTGGGGGTGACCGCTGTCTCAGTGGCAGGGAACGGGTGGTCTGGCCCGTGCCACCCGCGTGGCGGATGCCGGGACCGGCGGCCCGACCGGGGCGATTGCCACCCGCCGTACCGGACGCCCCAGCGGCGGCACGGCCAGCGCGAGAGTGACCTCGTCGTTCCGCCGGCGGCCAGGTTGCCGGTCCAGGGCCACCGCCGCTGCCACGGTCGCGACTGCCGCGACGGCACCGGCCAGGACGAGCGTCTGCCGAGGTCCGACGTGTTCGGCGAGCCAGCCGAGCAGCGGTGCGCCGACGGCGGCCGAGACCGAGCCGGTGACCGCCAACGCGGCGAGCACCCGACCACGCATCGCGGCGTCGGTGTCGAGTTGGGCGCGGGTGCCGACGGTGGTGTCGATGACCACGGCAGCGGCGGCGATCGGCAGGATCACCGCGGCGAAGCTCACGGTCCCCGGGGCGATGCCAGCGACGATCTGCAACGCGCTGGCCAGCAGGCCCGCGCCGACCAGCGTCCGATAGCCCAGCGTGCTCTTGCGGGCCGCGACGAGCGCGCCCACCACCGTCCCGACCGCGAACACGGTCGACAGGAAGCCGTAGCCGGACGCCCCGCCGCCGAGCGGTCCGTCGCTCATCGCCGCCATCGTCACCTGGTAGTTGCGCCCCAGGCTGCCGAGCACGAACGACAGGGCGAGCGCGAGGAGCAGCACCGGCTGCCCCCGCAGGTAGGCGAAGCCGGCACGGACGCTACCGCGGGTCCGGCCGTCGTCCGCCTCCCCCACCGAGTGCACGGGCAGGGCCCCCGGCCGGACGGCGAAGAGCGCCACCACCACGGCGACGAAGCTCGCCGCGTTGACGCCGAAGAGCAGCGCGGGGCCGACGGCGGCCACCACGATGGCACCCAGGCTCATGCCGAGGATGCGACCCGCGGAGTTCGTGAGCGAGCCGAGCGCCAGCGCGTTGCCGAGCGTCTCCCGGTCCACGAGGGTGGAGGACCAACGACCCATCACCGGGCCCTCGATCGCCGAGACGGCACCGCTGCCCAGGGAGATCGCAAAGATCAGCGGCAGGCCACCGACGCCGGTCAGGGCGACCGCCGCCAGCCCCGCGGCGAGGGTCGCGTGGGCCGCCTGGGCACCGATCAACAGCGGGCGGGCGGGGAGCCGGTCGGCCAGCACCCCACCCCAGAGGCTGAGCACCAGCGTGGGCGCGGCCTGGAGCAGCACGGCGAAGCCCATGGACGTCGCCGAGCCGGTCTCCTTCAGCACGTACCAGTTGACCCCCAGGACCTGCATCCAGGTCCCGATGACGGAGACAAATCCGGCAAGCGCCCAGATCCGGTAGTTCCGGTGACGCAGTGCGGCGAAGGTGGCACCTTTGGCCACGACGAACCCTCCCGTGCGATTGGCGGCATGTTCATGACGCCGATCGACGGCGCTGTTCGGCAGCCGACAAGTCTTGCGGGTTTAAACGTATTTGCCCATATTCGTGACCGGTCTCACCCGGGGTCAGCGCGCGACCAGCGGCTGCGTGGTCGCCGAAACCGGGGCTGGCAGCGCGCCGGCACCACCGAGATAGCCGTGGATGGCGGCGGCCGCCGCGCGCCCCTCGGCGATCGCCCACACGATCAACGAGGCGCCCCGGTGCATGTCGCCGGCCACGAACACCCCGTCGGCGTCGGTCTGCCAGTCGTCCCGGGCGTCGATCGCACCCCGCGCGTTGCGGGTGACCCCGAACTGGGCCAGCAACGGCTGCTGCTCGGTGCCCTCGAAGCCGATCGCCAGCAGCACCAGGTCCGCCGGCAGCTCCCGCTCGGAGCCGGGCACCACGGTGACCACCCGGCGGCCGTCGTGCTTCTCCACGGTCACCTCGGCGATCCGCACCGCCCGCACCTGGCCGGTGCCGTCGTCCACGAACTCCTGCACCGCCACGGCGAAGACCCGCTCACCGCCCTCCTCGTGCGCCGGGTAGCTGCGCAGGATCCACGGCCAGGTCGGCCACGGGTCCCGGGCCTCGTCGCGCTCCTGCGGCGGCTGCGGGTACAGGTCGAGCTGGTGCACGCCGGCGGCACCCTGCCGGTGCGCGACGCCGAGGCAGTCCGCCGCGGTGTCACCACCGCCGATGATCACCACGTGCTTGCCGGCCGCGTCGATCGGGGTGCCGTCCGGCAGCACCGCGCGGGCCGCCCGGCCCTCGCCGGTCGCCACGACGCCGGGCTGGTCGGTGGCCGCCGTGGCGACCGCGCGATTGGCCGCGACCAGGTGCGCCATGGCCTGGTGTACGCCCCGAAGCGCCCGACCGGGGGTCTGCGGAGTGTCCCGGCCCTGCAACGCGCCGCAGGCCAGCAGCACCGCGTCGTGCTCGGCGCGCAACTCCTCGGCGGTGACGTCCACGCCGACCTGCACGCCGGTGCGGAAGCGCACCCCCTCGGCGGAGAGCTGCGCCAGCCGAGCGTCGATGTGCCGCTTCTCCAGCTTGAAGTCGGGGATGCCGTACCGGAGCAGACCACCGATCGCGTCGTCCCGCTCGTACACCGTCACCGCGTGACCGGCGCGGGCCAGCTGCTGTGCGGCGGCCAGACCGGCGGGCCCGGAACCGACCACGGCGACCGACCGGCCCGACGGCGCCGGCACCGGACGGGGTGGGAGACCGCGCGCCGCGGCGGCGTCGGCGATCTCCACCTCGACCTGCTTGATGGTCACCGGCTGGCCACCCGCGATGCCCAGCACGCACGCCGCCTCGCAGGGCGCCGGGCAGAGCCGGCCGGTGAACTCCGGGAAGTTGTTGGTGGCGTGCAGCGACTCCACCGCGGCGTCCCAGTTGCCGGTGCGGACCAGGTCGTTCCAGTCCGGGATCCGGTTGCCCAGTGGGCAGCCGTCGTGGCAGAACGGGATGCCGCAGTCCATGCAGCGGGTGGCCTGCTCGCGTACGAGCTCCTCGCCGGCCGGCGGGTACACCTCACGCCAGTCGCTGATCCGCACCGGCACCGGGCGGCGGGCCGGCAGTCGCCGGTCGTAGCGCAGGAAACCGTTCGGGTCAGGCACGAGCCACCTCCTGGGCAGCCACCCGCGGAGCGGGCGGCACCGGCGCGGCTGACGGCACGCTGAGCGCGCTCATCACCGCGTCGTCGACATCGCGGCCGGCGGCTTCGGCGGCCCGCATGATCTCCAGCACCCGGCGGTAGTCGCGGGGCACCACCGCGGTGAACTCGGCCACCGCATCGGGCCAGCGCTTGAGCAACGCCTCGGCGACCGACGACCCGGTCTCGGCGACGTGCCGCTGGACCAACTCGTGCAGCAGCGCCTGCTCCTGCTCGCGCAGCGGCGCCAGGTCGACCAGCTCCGCGTTGACCCGGGACCGGTCGAGCTGGTGCACGTACGCCGTACCACCGGACATTCCGGCGGCGAAGTTGCGGCCGGTCGCGCCCAGCACCACCACCGTGCCACCGGTCATGTACTCGCAGCCGTGATCGCCGACGCCCTCGACCACCGCGACCGCGCCGGAGTTGCGCACCGCGAAGCGCTCCCCCACCCGGCCCCGGAGGAAGACCTCGCCGGCCGTGGCCCCGTACAGGATGGTGTTGCCGGCGATGATCTGGTCCTCGGCCCGCTGCCCGGGCTCGGCGTCCTCGTCGAGGAACGGCGCGGCGGCGTCCGGGCGGACGATGATCCGACCGCCGGAGAGGCCCTTGCCCACGTAGTCGTTGGCGTCGCCGTGCAGCCGCAGGGTCACCCCACGCGGCAGGAACGCGCCGAACGACTGCCCGGCGGTGCCGTCCAGCACGAACTCGATGGTGTCGTCGGGCAGGCCGGCGCCACCGAAGCGGCGGGTCACCTCACCGCCGAGCATCGCGCCGACGCTGCGGTGCTCGTTGCGGACCGCCACCTCGACCCGCACCGGCGCGCCGTCGGCGAGTGCCGGTCGGGCGAGCGCGATCAGCTCGTTGTCCAGGGCCTGCTCCAGGCCGTGGTCCTGAGCGCGGACACCGCGCCGGGCGGCGCCGGCGGGCAGCTCCGGCAGGTGCAGGACGGGCCCCAGGTCGAGGCCGTGCGCCTTCCAGTGCGTCAACGCCGGGGCCACGTCGAGCAGCTCGGTCTGCCCGATCGCCTCCTCGATGGACCGGAAGCCCAACTCGGCCAGGTAGCCACGGACCTCCTCGGCGAGGAACAGGAAGAAGTTCTCCACGAACTCGGGGGTGCCCGTGTACCGCTCGCGCAGCACCGGATTCTGCGTGGCGATGCCGACCGGGCAGGTGTCCAGGTGGCAGACCCGCATCATCACGCAGCCCGAGACGATCAGCGGCGCGGTGGCGAAGCCGAACTCCTCCGCGCCGAGCAGCGCCGCGACCAGCACGTCCCGGCCGGTCTTGAGCTGGCCGTCGACCTGCACGGTGACCCGGTCGCGCAGCTTGTTGAGCAGCAGCGTCTGCTGCGCCTCGGCCAACCCCAGCTCCCACGGGGTGCCGGCGTGCTTCAGCGAGTTCATCGGGGACGCCCCGGTGCCACCGTCGTGACCGGAGATCAGGATGACGTCCGCCTTGAGCTTCGCCACTCCGGCGGCGACGGTGCCGACGCCCACCTCGCTGACCAGCTTGACGTGCACCCGGGCGGCCGGGTTGACGCACTTCAGGTCGTGGACCAGCTGGGCCAGGTCCTCGATGGAGTAGATGTCGTGGTGCGGCGGCGGCGAGATCAGGCCGACGCCGGGGGTGGCGTGCCGGGTCCGGGCGATCCACGGCCAGACCTTGTTGCCGGGCAACTGGCCACCCTCGCCAGGCTTGGCGCCCTGGGCCATCTTGATCTGGAGGTCGTCGGCGTTGACCAGGTATTCGCTGGTGACACCGAACCGGCCGCTGGCGATCTGCTTGACCGCGGAACGGCGGGCCGGGTCGTGCAGCCGGTCGACGTCCTCGCCGCCCTCGCCGGTGTTGGACTTGCCGCCGAGGCGGTTCATCGCGATGGCGAGCGTCTCGTGCGCCTCGGCGGAGATCGACCCGTACGACATGGCGCCGGTGGCGAACCTCTTGACGATCTCGGTGGCCGGCTCGACCTCCTCGATCGGCACCGCCGGCCGCACCCCGGTGCGCAGGGTGAACAGCCCGCGCAGCGAGCCGGCCCGCGCAGCGAGTTCGTCGACCTTCGCGGTGTACTGCCGGAAGACGTCGTACTGCCGGCTGCGGGTGGCGTGCTGGAGCAGGAAGACCGTCTCCGGGTTGAACAGGTGCAGCTCACCCTCGCGGCGCCACTGGTACTCGCCGCCGACCTCCAACCGGTCGGAGGCGGCGGTGCCCGTCGGCGGCCAGGCCAGCGCGTGCCGGGCGGCCACCTCGGTGTGGACGCCGGCCAGCCCGACCCCGCCGATCCGGCTGGGCGTACCCCGGAAGTAGCGGTCCACCAGCCGGACGTCCAGGCCGACCGCCTCGAAGACCTGCGCACCGCAGTACGAGGAGACCGTCGAGATGCCCATCTTCGACATGATCTTCAAGACGCCCTTGCCGAGCGCCTTGGCGTAGTTCCGTACGGCGGCGGCCGGCTCCACACCGACCAGCGTGCCCGTGGAGATCAGGTCCTCCACCGACTCGAACGCCAGGTACGGGTTGACCGCCGCCGCGCCGTACCCGATCAGCACGGCCGCATGGTGCACCTCCCGGCAGTCGCCGGACTCGACGATCAGCGCCGCCTGGGTGCGGGTCTGCTCGCGGACCAGGTGCTGGTGCACCGCCGCGGTGAGCAGCAGCGACGGGATCGGCGCGAGGTCGGCGTTGGAGTCCCGGTCGGAGAGCACCAGGATGCGGACGCCGTCCTCGATCGCCTCGGAGACGTGCCGGCAGATCTCGGTGAGCCGCGCCTTGATCCCGGCCGCGCCCTCACGGACCCGGTACAGCCCGGACACCCGGACCGCCTTGAAACCGGGCAGGTCGCCGTCCTCGTCGATGGAGAGAATCTTCGCGAGCTCGTCGTTGTCGATCACCGGGTGCGGCAGCACGATCTGCCGGCAGCTCGCCGCGCCCGGGTCGAGCAGGTTGCCCTCCGGCCCGATCGTCGACGCCAGGCTGGTCACCAGCTCCTCGCGGATGGCGTCCAGTGGCGGGTTGGTGACCTGGGCGAAGAGCTGATGGAAGTAGTCGTAGAGCAGCCGCGGCCGGGTCGACAGCGGCGAGATCGGGGTGTCCGTGCCCATCGAGCCGAGCGGCTCGGCGCCGGTACGGGCCATCGGCGCGAGCAGGATCTTCAGCTCCTCCTCCGTGTAGCCGAAGGTCTGCTGACGGCGGCGGATCGAGTCGTGGGTGTAGACGATGTGCTCGCGGGCCGGCAGGTCGTCCAGCTCGATCAGCCCCGCGTGCAGCCACTCGCCGTACGGCTGCGCGGCGGCCAGCTCGGACTTGATCTCCTCGTCGAGCACGATCCGGCCGGCGACGGTGTCGACCAGGAACATCTTGCCCGGCTGGAGCCGACCCTTGGCGACCACCCGCGCCGGGTCGAGGTCGAGCACGCCCGCCTCGGACCCGAGCACGACGAGGCCGTCGTCGGTACGCCACCAGCGCCCCGGGCGCAGCCCGTTGCGGTCCAGCACCGCGCCGACGACCTCGCCGTCGGTGAACGCCACCGACGCCGGCCCGTCCCACGGCTCCATCAGGCTGGCGTGGAAGCGGTAGAAGGCTCGCTTGTCCGGCTGCATGCCGGGGTCGTTCTCCCACGCCTCGGGGATCATCATGAGCACCGCGTGCGGCAGGCTCCGCCCGGCCAGGTGCAGCAGCTCCAGGACCTCGTCGAAGTTCGCCGAGTCGGAGGCGCCGGGCGTGCAGACCGGGAAGACCCGCCGGATGTTGCCGGGCACGTTCGGGGAGCGCAGCAGCGCCTCGCGGGCCTGCATCCAGTTGCGGTTACCGCGGATGGTGTTGATCTCGCCGTTGTGGGCGATGAACCGGTACGGGTGCGCCAGCGGCCACGAGGGGAAGGTGTTGGTGGAGAACCGGGAGTGCACCAACGCGATGGCGCTCTCGACCCGCTCGTCCCGCAGATCCGGATAGAACGCGGGCAACTGGTCGGGGGTGAGCATGCCCTTGTAGACCATGGTCCGGCTGGACAGCGACGGGAAGTAGGCCGGCACGCCTCGCTCGGCGGTCTCCCGCTCGGCCTGCTTCCGCAGGCAGAACGCCACCCGGTCCAGCTCGAGGCCGCGCAGTGCGGAGCCGGCCGGCCCGGCGGGCGCATCGGTGAGCCGGCGCGCGGCCACGAAGAGCTGCCGAACCCGGGGCAGCGCCGCGAGTGCGGTCTCGCCGAGCCCGGTCGGGTCGATCGGCACCTCGCGCCAGCCGAGCAGGTCGGCCCCCTCGACCAGCGCGTACTTCTCGACCACCCGACGGGCGCGGGCCTCGGCGGCATCGTCGTCGGGGAGGAAGACCAGACCGGTCGCGTACTCACCGGCCGGCGGCAGCGCCACATCGGCCACCGCACGCAGGAACGCGTCCGGGACCTGGATCATGATGCCCGCACCGTCGCCGGTGTTGGGCTCCGCGCCCCGGGCACCGCGATGGTCCAGCCGACAGAGCGCGCCGAGCCCGTTCGCGACGACCGAGTGTGAACGCCGACCGTGCAGGTCCGCCACGAAGGCCACGCCGCAGGCGTCGTGCTCCTGCGCGGGGTCGTAGAGCCCCTGGGCGGACGGGCGGGAGCCGGGCGTCGGGGACGCCTGCGGGCTGTGCGGGTGCGGCTGTGTCATTTCCGCGTACGGCTGAGCCACCGGGCCTCCTGTCGTCACTCAGGTTGGAACAATGGTGGGGACGACGTCGGCCCGTGGGTCTGTTGAGTCTACGTTAGGGCGGGGCACACACGGCCAGTCGAGATTGATCACACCGTCCATAGTCTGGGACGTGTAGTCTCGCGCGGTGGATCCGCTGCACAAGGACATCTTTGACCGGTTGGAACGCTTCTACGACGCGGTGCCCCGGGACGTCGCCGATGCGGAGGAGCATGGCGGGCTGGTGCTCTTCGTCCGCGCCGGCGCCGGCTGGCCCTTCTACGCCCGGCCCCTGGTCGGCGCCGCCGAGCCGCCGTCGCTGGCCGACGTGACCTCGGTCCGGGAGCGGCAGCGGGAGCTGGGCCTGCCCGAAGCCTTCGAGTGGGTGCACGAGACCAACCCGGAGTTGCTGGCGGTGGCCCGCTCGGCGGGGCTCAGCGTGCTGGAGGCACCACTCATGGTGCTCGACCCGGCCGCGCTGCCCGACCCGGGGACGCTGTCCGACGTACCGGTGCGGGTGCTGGCGGCGGACTCGCCCGGCTTCGCCGCCGACGTCGCCGCCCGGCGGGCGGTCGCGGCCGTGTCGTTCGTCGCCGCCGGCACCGAGCGTGGCGACGCCGGCCCGGCCGAGCGGGACGCCGCGGTCACCGACCTGGAGCTGGCCGCGCTGGACGAGGAGCGGACCCGGATCGCCGACGGCCGGCGGATTTCCGCCCTCGCGGGCACGCCGACCGAGGGCGCGCTGGCCAGCGGCATGGCGATGCGCGTGGACGACGTCGCCGAGATCGCCGGAGTGGCCACCCTGCCGGCCGCCCGACGGCGTGGGCTGGGTGCCGAGCTGACCGCCACCCTCGCCCGGGAGCTGCTCGCCGCCGGCACCGACCTGGTCTTCCTCTCCGCGGGCAGCGAGGACATCGCCCGCGTCTACCTGCGGGTCGGCTTCCGCCGCATCGGGACCGCCTGCATCGCCGAACCCGCGCCCTTCATCCCCTGACCCCGTGGCGGGTCAGGTCGGGGGGCGCCATTGGGCGGCGGAGGCGGCGGCGTTGGAGAGCAGCCGTGAGTTGATCGTGCCGAGCGCCGCGTCCCGGGCGCGCAGCGCCAACCGGCCCCGGGCCTGGAGCACCGCCGACATCCGCCGGGTCTGCCGGACCACGGTCGCCGCCCGGGGACGGCGCACCCGGTCGTAGGCCTGCACGGCGTCGGGCAGCCGCGCCTCGCGCAGCAGGGAGGCGAGCACCGCCGCGTCCTCGAAGGCGAGGCAGGCGCCCTGGCCGAGATGCGGTGGCATGGCGTGCGCCGCGTCGCCGAGCAGCACCACCCCGCCCGGCCCGGCCGGGAAGCCGTACGCGCGGGGCAGCGGGCGCAGCTCGCGGATCTCCTGCTGGACCAGGTCGGCCGGGTCGGTGGCGTCGAGCAGCGCGCCGACCGGCGCTGGCCAGCCGGCGTACCAGCGGCGCAGCAGGGCGAGCTGGGTCTCCGGCGGCTCCGGACGAGGCGCGCCGACGGCGGTGGCCACCCAGTAGATGCCGCCCCGGCTGGAGCCGCCCGAGGAGCCGCGCTCGCCCAGCGAGGCGGCCACGAACCGGTAGCCCGCGCCGAGGACCTCCCCGGCGATCGGCTGGTCGGCGGCCAGTCGGGGCGCCTGGTACCAGGGAATGACGGCCCGCCAGGCGGCGCAGCCGGAGCTGATCACGCCCGACTCGGGGGCGAGTTGGCGACGGATGACGCTGTCCGTGCCGTCGGCGGCGACCACGAGGTCAGCCTCGATGGTGTGCCGGCCGTCGCCGACCGCCGGCCGCTCGCCCGGCTCGACCCGGACGTGCCGCACGGTCACGCCGGTACGCAGCTCGACCCGCTCGCCGAGACCGGCGATCAGCGCGTCGTGCAGATCCTCGCGGTGCACCACGACAGGCATCCGGTCGGCCGGGGTGGGTCGGGGCTGCGCCAACCAGTGCCCGTCCGGGCGGCGGACGCCGCCGTCGGGCAACGGGGTGGCGATGGCGGCCAGACCGGCGCCGAGGCCGAGGGCCTGCAACGCGCGGACACCGTTGGGCCAGAGCACCAGTGCGGTCGGCTCGGGGCGGACCCGCTCAGCACGGTCCAGCAGGGTGACCTGCCAGCCGGAACGGGCCAGCGCGCCGGCGACCGCGAGGCCACCGACCCCGGCGCCGACCACCACCGCGCTTCGCATCGGTGCCGCCCCCGCTCAGTTGTCCCGGTCGGCGGGGCGCACGCCAGCGGCGTCGGCCCGATCGCGAGACTCGGTCGTGTCAACCGCCGGCTGGGTGTCGGCCGGCTGGGTGTCGTCCGTCGCCGCCACGTCCCGGGCAGCGTCGTCCGGGTCGGCGTCGTCGTCCAGGTCGGCGTCATCAACCGGCTGGTCGTCGTGCTCGGTGGCGGGCTCGGGCGGCACCACGCCGGTCTCCCGCCAGGTCTCGTACTGCTCCTCGCTGACCACCCGGTAGCCCTCGGGCGCGGCGGCCCGTGCGCCGGCCTCCCGCTCGGAGAGGTCGACCTGGGACACGTCGGTCGTGGTCGACGGGACCGGCGTCGCCGCCGCACCGAGCGGGATCAGGTACTCGCGGGGGCCACGGACCCGCACGAAGTAGACCAACGCGCCGAGGAAGACCAGCACAGCGGTCCAGACATTCAGGCGTACGCCGAAGATCAGGTTCGCCTCGTCGGTGCGCATCATCTCGATCCAGAACCGGCCGGCCGTGTAGCCCATCACGTAGAGCGCGAACGCCCGGCCCCGGCCCAGCTTCAGCCGCCGGTCGAGGAGGAGGACCAGCGCGACCACGCCGACGTTCCACAGCGCCTCGTAGGCGAACGTCGGGTGGTAGAGGCCCGGCTCGAGGATCGGCTGGCCAGCGTCGTCACGCAGGGCGTGCCCCGGATTGTCCGGGTCCATCCGGTGGATCTGCAGGCCCCACGGCAGGGTCGTCCGGCCACCGAACAACTCGTTGTTGAACCAGTTGCCGAAGCGGCCGGCCGCCTGGGCCAGCGGCAACCCGGGGGCCACCGCGTCGGCCACCACGCCGAACGGGATGCCGAGCTGACGGGCCGCGATCCAGGCACCGATCGCACCACCGGCGACCGCGCCCCAGATGCCGAGGCCGCCCTCCCAGATGGCGAACGCCTTCATCGGGTCGCCACCGGCGCCGAAATATTTCTCCGGCGAGGTGATCACGTGGTAGATCCGGGCGCCGATGATGCCGGTGGGCACCGCCCAGACGGCGATGTCGAGCACCGCGCCGGGCGCGACGCCGCGCTGGCGTAGCCGGCGTTCGGTCACCCAGCAGGCCAGCACGATGCCGAGGATGATGCACAGCGCGTACGCCCGGATCGGCACCGGCCCGAGTTGCCAGACCGCGGTGCTGGGACTGGGCAGGGCCGCCTGGGGGGACAGCGAGGCGAAGGTCACGGGTGCACACGCTACCGCTGTGTACCCCCGGAGCGGCACCCCGGGCCGCACCGCGCGCAACCCGGTGACTTCTGGTTTGCACCGCCGTACGCTCTTTGTCCATGAGCACGCTCACCTGGGCGGTCGCCGCGGTCGTCACCGACGACACCGGCCGGGTGCTGCTCTGCCGGCAGGGCCGGGGCGAACGCCGGTACGCGCTGCCCGGCGGGAGGCTGCGTCCGGCGGAGAGCCCGGTGCGAGCGGCACTGCGGGACATCCGGGCGGAGACCGGCTGGGAGATCGAGCTGGTCGACCTGATCGGCGTCTACCACCTGACCGGGCCGACGGCGAGCACGCCGGCCGGGCGTGCCGGGCCGCTGCCGGACGTCCTCGTGCACGTGTTCCGGGCTCGGGCGGCCGAGATCCCGCCGGCCGGTGACCCACCGTCGGGATGCCAACTGTCCTGGCATCTGCCCACCGCGCTGCCCGAGGCCGTCACCCCGCTCACGCGGACCGCCGTCGTCGACGCGGTCGCCGGTCGCTCGGGCGTGCTGCGCGACGCGCAGTGGACGTGGGGGGCCGACTCGGACGGGCGGCCGGGCACGGGGCAGCCACCGGAGCAACGGGGCGAACCCGCGACCGACCCGTCTCTGCGCCCCTGACCGCCGCCCGCGCACAGCAATCGATTCGCGACACGCACCCGCAGCCGGCCCGGTGCCGGCCGCGGTCAGCGAACGGGGGTGCGGACGCCCTCGGCGAGCTCGGCGCTCAGGGTGCGCAGGGCGGTCAGCCCCTCGGCCTCGGAGGGCGCATCGAGCATGCAGCGGACCAGGGCGCTGCCGACGATGACCCCGTCGGCGTAACCGGCCACGGTGCCGGCCTGCGCGCCGGTGCCCACGCCCAGACCGACACCGACCGGCAGGTCGGTGACCTCGCGGACCCGGGAGACCAGCTTCGGGGCGGCGTCGGAGGTACGCGCCCGGGCCCCGGTCACCCCCATGACGGCGGTGGCGTAGACGAAGCCCCGGCAGTGCGCCACGGTCATCGCCAGCCGAGCGTCGGTGGACGACGGCGAGACCAGGAAGGTGCGGTCCACCCCGTGCGCGTCCGAGGCGGCCAACCACTCGTCCGCCTCGTCGGGGATGAGGTCCGGGGTGATCAGGCCGGTCCCGCCGGCGGCGGCGAGATCGCGGGCGAACGCGTCCACGCCGTACCGCTCGACCGGGTTCCAGTAGGTCATGGTGACCACCGGCGCGCCGGTGGCCGCGACCGCCTCGATGATGCGCAGCGTGTCCGCGGTGCGGACGCCGCCGGCGAGCGCGATGTCGCTGGCCCGCTGGATGACCGGCCCGTCCATCACCGGGTCGGAGTACGGGATCTCCACCTCGATGACGTCGACGCCGGCCTCCACCATCGCGGTCATCGCCGCGATGCTGCCCTCGACGGTCGGGAAACCGGCCGGCATGCAGCCCACCAGCAGCGCCCGCCCATCGGCCCGCGCCTTGTCGAAGGCCACCCCGATCCGGCTCATCTCACCGCTCCTTGTCGAGGATGCCGAAGTAGTCACCGGCGGTGTGCACGTCCTTGTCGCCCCGCCCGCTGAGGTTCACCACGATGGTGGGCTCCCGGCCCAGCTCGGCGGCGAGCTTCGGGGCCAGCGTGACGGTGCCGGCGAGCGCGTGCGCGCTCTCGATCGCCGGGATGATCCCCTCGGTGCGGCAGAGCAGCTCGAACGCGGCCATCGCCTCGTCGTCGGTCACGGGCAGGTAGCTCGCCCGGCCGGTGTCGTGCAGCCAGGCGTGCTCCGGCCCGACGCCGGGGTAGTCCAGGCCCGCGGAGATCGAGTGCGACTCCAGGGTCTGCCCGTCGGCGTCCTGGAGCACGAAGGTGCGGGTGCCGTGCAGCACCCCGGCGGACCCGCCGGTGATGCTCGCGGCGTGCCGGCCGGTGTCCACCCCGTCGCCGCCGGCTTCGAAGCCGTACAGCCGCACGGCCTCGTCGCCCACGAAGGCGTGGAAGATGCCCAGCGCGTTGGAGCCGCCACCGACGCAGGCGGTGACCGCGTCCGGCAGCGCGCCGGTGAGGTCGAGGCACTGCTGACGCGCCTCGTCGCCGATGCCCCGGACGAAGTCGCGGACCATCGCCGGGAACGGGTGCGGCCCGGCGGCGGTGCCGATCAGGTAGTGCGTCTCGTCGACGTTGGCCACCCAGTCGCGCATCGCCTCGTTCATCGCGTCCTTGAGGGTGCGCGAACCGGCGGTGACCGGCACGACGGTGGCGCCGAGCATCCGCATCCGGGCCACGTTGAGCGCCTGCCGCTCGGTGTCGACCTGGCCCATGTAGACCACGCACTCCAGGTCGAACAGCGCGGCGGCCGTCGCGGTGGCCACGCCGTGCTGACCCGCCCCGGTCTCCGCGATCACCCGGGTCTTGCCCATCCGCTTGGTGAGCAGCGCCTGACCGAGCACGTTGCGCACCTTGTGCGCACCGGTGTGGTTGAGGTCCTCGCGCTTGAGCAGCACCCGCGCGCCGACCTTCGCGGAGAACCGCCGGGCCTCGTACAGCAGCGACGGCGTGCCGGCGTAGTCGCGCAGCAGCGCGCCGAACTCGGCCCGGAAGGACTCGTCCGCCATCGCCGTACGCCACGCCCCGTCGAGCTCGTCCAGTGCGGCCACCAGGGCCTCGGGGACGAATCGACCGCCGAATCGGCCGAAGTGGCCGCTGGAGTCGGGCTGCGGGCCGGCCACCGGGGCCAGCGCGTCGGCGCTCATCGGAAATCCTCTCGGTGGGACGTCACACCGGTGCGGGGTCAGCGCACCGGACGGGGCGTTGCCGGGTGGTTGCCGGCGTTGACCAGCTCGGCCACCGCTTCGCGGGGGCTCTTCTGGGTGACCAGACCCTCGCCGACGAGGACCGCGTCGGCGCCGGCCGAGGCGTACCGGATCAGGTCGTGCGGACCGCGGACGCCGGACTCGGCGATCTTGACGACGCTGCTCGGCAGGCCGGGCGCGATCCGCTCGAACACGGACCGGTCCACCTCCAGGGTACGCAGGTCACGGGCGTTGACCCCGATCACCTGCGCGCCGGCCTCCAGAGCGCGGTCGGCCTCTTCCTCGTCGTGCACCTCGACCAGCGCGGTCATGCCGAGCGACTCGATCCGCTCCAGCAGGCCCATCAGGACGTTCTGTTCGAGTGCGGCGACGATCAGCAGAACCAGGTCGGCCCCGTGCGCACGCGCCTCGTGGATCTGGTAGCTGGAGACCACGAAGTCCTTGCGCAGCACCGGCACGGTGACCGCGGCACGGACGGCCGCCAGGTCGTCCAGCGAACCGCCGAACCAGCGCCCCTCGGTGAGCACGCTGATCGCCCGCGCGCCACCGGCGGCGTAGTCGACGGCGAGGTCGGCCGGGTCGGCGATCTCGGCCAGCCGGCCCTTCGACGGCGAGGAGCGCTTGACCTCGGCGATCACCGCCACGCCGGGCTTACGCAGCGCCGCGTACGCGTCCAGTGGCGGCGGCGCGGCCGCGGCCAGTTCACGGATCCGCTCCAGCGGAACCTGTTCCTGGCGTCGGGCGACATCTTCGCGCACGCCGGCCAGAATCTCGTCGAGCACGCTTACGGACGCCGCCTGACCGGCCTCGTCCCCCTCCGCGTGCGCATGCTCAGCAGTCACCAACGGACTCCCCTCTCCGGGTGTCATGGGCCGATGCTAGGGGCAACCGACCGACGCCGGGTGCCGGGGGTATGGCGCTGCTCACCAAAAGGGCTGCGGCATAATGGCCGACTTGCCGTGAACGGGATGTCACGCAGCGCCACCTCCGGTATCGACCGCCATCGTGCGACGGGGCTGGGCGGCCCCGTCGAACCGGGCCGACCCATCGATCATGCCACCGGTCGAGACGCCACGCGCGACGGCAGCGACACCTTTCGATGCTGTGAGCAAGCTCAAGACCGGGCGACCGCTCCCTGGTCGGAGCCGGGACGGGACAGTTGACGAGACGGTCACCACGGCGAAACGTCGACCGGCCAGCATCGTCCTCAGGCAGACTCGATGGCGCGCCTGCCCGACCGTCGTCAACTCCTCGTGCGAGGTGACCATGAGCATTGCCGAGCCGACCCCGACCATCGGGTTGACCACCATCTCGCGGACCGTGGCGTCGCTTGCCGTGGGGGTGGTGCACACGCTGGAGCGGGCCGTGGTGGGCGAGGGACGGATGCGGACCGCGCGCGGCAACGCCTGGGAGGCGGTCTGCGCCGACCGGGCCCGCGCCGACCAGCGCGCCGAACTGAACCGTCTGGTGGCCGACCTGGCCGCCGCCCGCGCCGCCGTCGCCCGCCACCAGCGGGAGCGGGAGCGTCAGCCGGTCGGCTGACACCCCGTCGGCGCCGGTCCGGATGAGCCGTCGGGCGCAGTGCCATCGGGCGGGCCGCGCCACGGGGTACGGCAGCGCCATCGGGTCAGCCTTCGGTCGGGTCCTCACCCCGGTCCAGCGCGTCCCAGGCCTCGGTGGTCCGGCGCCCGGCCATCGGGCCGGCCGGACCGGTCGCCGCCGGTGGGGTCTGCGCGGTGCTCCGCGCCGGCCGCTCGTACCGGGCGCCCATCGCCGGCCAACCGCCGCCACGCAGCGCCGTCCATCCGCCGCCGGCGGCGGCGAGCAGGCCGCCGAGCAGGCAGAGAGCCGGCCACTGGCGGCTCACCGTGCCGTCGAGGCCGGCGATGAGGCCGTACCCGCCGCCGGCCGCCACGGCCAGGCCGAGCACACCGAGCAGCACACCGAGTAGTTGTCGCAAGCGACCCCGGGTGGCCAGCACCGCGCCGCCGCCGGCCAGCGCGACCAGCGCCAGCGCCGGCAGCCAGGGCAGCAGCGCGGCCCCCGTGTGGGCGTCACGCACCGGCGGCAGCGGCGCCGGGCGTGGGGTCACCTCGACCGACCAGCCCCGGGTCACCGCCCAGAGCGCCAGGCCCGCGCCGGCCAGGCAGAGCAGGACGGCGTACGTCAGCTGACGCCGACCCACCGACGGCCGGACCTCGGACGACTGCCCGTCGTCAGGCTGCACCGGCCCCGTCATCGGGCCCACCTTTCGTTCGCGACTGCGGGGCTCCGCTGCGCTGCACTCCTCGCGCTCACCGGTGCCCGCCTTTCGTTCGCGCCTGCGGGGCTCCGCTGCGCTGCACTCCTCGCGCTCACCGGGCCGGCCGCAACGTCTCGGCGGCGGCGATCGCGGCCAGCACGGCGGCGGCCTTGTTGCGGGTCTCCTGGTCCTCCGCGGCCGGGTCCGAGTCGGCGACCACCCCCGCGCCGGCCTGCACGTAGGCGCGGCTGTCGCGCATCAACGCGGTCCGGATGGCGATCGCCATGTCCAGGTCACCGCCGAAGCCGAAGTAGCCGACGGTGCCGCCGTAGACGCCTCGGCGTACCGGCTCCAGCTCCTCGATGATCTCCATGGCCCGCACCTTGGGCGCACCGGAGAGCGTGCCGGCCGGGAAGGTCGCGGCGAGCGCGTCGAACGCGCTGCGATCGTCACGCAGCGTGCCGGTCACGGTGGAGACGATGTGCATCACGTGGCTGTACCGCTCAATGGTGGCGAACTCGGGCACCTCGACGGTGCCTGGTTCGCAGACCCGGCCCAGGTCGTTGCGGCCCAGGTCGACCAGCATCACGTGCTCGGCGCGTTCCTTGGGGTCGGCGAGCAGTTCGGCGGCGAGCGCGGCGTCGGCGGCAGCGGTGCCTCCGCGCGGGCGGGTGCCGGCGATCGGGTGCAGCAGCGCCCGGCGGCGTCCGTCGGCGGTGGCGGTGACCTTCAGGTGCGCCTCCGGTGACGAGCCGACGATGTCGAAGCCGTCGAAGCGCAGCAGGTACATGTACGGGCTGGGGTTGCTGGTGCGCAGCACCCGGTAGACGTCCAGCGGGTCGGCGTGGGTCGACCGCTCGAAGCGTTGGGAGAGCACGATCTGGAAGCACTCGCCGGCCCGGATCGCCTCCTTGGCCGTCTCCACCGCCTTCGGGTACCCGCCGTCGGGAGTACGACAGAGCACCTCTCCGGCCGGCGGCCGCTCGACGGTGGAGATCATCGGCGGGATGGGCCGGGACAGCGCGGTGGTCATGGCGTCCAGCCGGCCCACCGCGTGGTGGTACGCGGCGGCGATCTGCGGGGCGCGGTCCGGGGCGTCCAGCGGCGGCAGCACCGCGTTGGCGACCAGGATCGCCGAACCGTCGTAGTGGTCGAGCACCACCAGGTCGGTGGCGAGCATCATGCCCAACTCCGGCACACCCAGGTCGGCCTCGGTCAGGTCGGGCAGCCGCTCGAAGCGGCGGATGAGGTCGTACCCGAGATAGCCGACCATCCCCCCCGTCAGCGGCGGCAGGCCGCTGGCCGGGTCCGCCACCGGGCCGGCGAGCGCGGCGACGGTCTCCCGCAGCACCCGCACCGGGTCACCCTCGGTGGGCAGCCCGGCCGGCGGCTGACCGAGCCAGGCAGCCGAGCCGTCCCGCTCGACGAGGGTGGCGCTGCTGCGTACCCCGATGAACGAATAGCGCGACCAGGCCATGCCGGCCGAGCCCACGCCCTGCTCGGCGGACTCGAGCAGGAAGGTGCCCGGCCCGCCGGCCAGCTTGCGGTAGACCCCGACCGGGGTCTCCGCGTCGGCCAGCAGCCGCCGGGTGACCGGCACCACCCGCCAGTTGGCGGCCAGGTCGGTGAAGGTGGCCAGGTCAGGGCTCACCGCTCCGTCGGTCATGGCGAAACCTCCGTCCCGGTGACCGGCAGCTCGGTGAAGAAGCAGGTCCGGTGCCCGGTGTGGCAGGCCGCGCCGACCTGCTCCACGCTCACCAGCAGCGCGTCCCCGTCGCAGTCCAGCGCGACCGAGCGGACGTACTGGTGGTGCCCGGACGTGGCGCCCTTGACCCAGTACTCGCTCCGGCTGCGCGACCAGTAGGTGGCCCGGCCCGTGGTGAGCGTGCGATGCAGCGCCTCGTCGTCCATCCAGGCGACCATCAGCACCTCGCCGGAGTCGTGCGCCCGGACCACGGCGGCGACCAGGCCGTCGGTGGTGCGGCGCAGCTGGGCCGCGATGGCCGGGTCGAGCCGGGACGGGCGGGCCGGCACGGACGCCGGACCGTTCGGATCGCTGGGGACGCCGGTCACCGGCGCATCAGGTGGGGGCACAGTGACCGATTGTCCCGCACGCGGCGCGGGCACCGGCGACGGCTCCCGCCGGGGCCGCGCCGGGTCACCGACGGGTCGGGCAAGCTGGGCCACGTAGCGGTCGAGCCGGCCGTCGAGCAGGGCGTCGGCCAGGTCCGCGCCCGCCGCCTCGGCGATGACGTCGGCGTACGGGCGGATCAGCGGCAGCGTGCCGGCGACCAGCCGTACGGCGGCGGCCCAGAGCTGCCCGGTGGCGCCGGGGCGCAGCCCGAGGCAGAGCAGCATGTCCTCCCGGTAGCCGGGCGGGGCGACCGGTAGTTCCAAAGCTGCGGCGAAGGCCGCCCGGCGGGAGTACACCCGCACCGACGGATTGGCCGGGCGCAGCACCGATGGGCAGAGCCGGCCCAGGTCGGCCACGGCGAGCCGGACCCCGAGGTGGTCGTCGACGGCCCGGGCGGCCGCGGCCTTACCGAGCGTGGCGATCAGCTCTTCCAGCCGGGGTGGTTCGGCGGGCTGGCAGAGCACCGGCAGGTCGATCCGGCGCCGCCAGTACGGGTCGGCCCAGAGCAGCCGCGCCGGCGCGCTGACCGGCAGCCCGAACGCCCAGTCGGCCGGCTCGCCGAGCCGGTGGACCCAGGAGCGGACGTCCCGGGCGGACACCGAGACGTGGGTGAGCCGGCCGGCGGACTCGGCGAGGTAGGCCCGGCGGGCGGCGTAGGGTTCGCCGCCGACGAGCACGTCGAGGTCAACGTCGCTGTGTGCGGTGGCGGCCCGGCGGGCGTGACTGCCGCGAAGCAGGATGCCGACGACCGGGCGCTCGGTGGCTTGGCGCAACCGCGCGGCCCAGTCGTCGAGAAACCCACTGTCCGGTAACGGAGCGTGACCCACCCGAGCCATCGTGCCGTACGTCCGATCAGTACGCAATGCCCGTTGCCGGACCCAGTGTCCGGTCCGGAGGCTACTGCCCGACGAATCTCATTGCTGCCTCAGGATACCTTTCGTCGGAGAGCGTCAGCCCTCCTCCTCCGCTCGGCGATAGGCGTCGATCTTGTAGTTGAGCACGTTGAGGTCCTCCTCCAGCTCACCGATCCGGGCCAGCACCCGGGCCCGGTGCGCCTCGAACAACGCCCGGCGGGCACCGAGGGTGCGATCGCCCAGCCGAGCCAGCTCGGCGTACCGGCGCATGTCGCGCACCGGCATTCCGGTGCGACGCAGCCGGGTGAGCAGGAACAGCCAGTCGACGTCGTCGGAGGTGTACCGACGACGACCGGCGGAGTCGCGCCCCACCGGAGCGACCAGCCCCTCCTGCTCGTACCAGCGCAGCGTGTAGGTGGTCAGGCCGACCCGTTCGGCGGCCTCACCGACGGTGAGGGTCATTTCTCTGGTGCTGACATCCACGCCGTCCAGGCTTCCAGTTGGAGTGCACTCGAAGTCAACCGTTGCGCCGATGCCAGTATCTCATCTAGCGTTGAGTTCATCAGATGATGAGTTTCTTGGGAGGTGCGGAATGGACGATGCGATAGCGGTCCACGACCTGTTCGTGGACCGAGGCGGGCGGCGGGTCCTGGACGGCATCAGCTGCAACGTCCCGCGCGGCGCCGTCACCGGGCTGCTCGGCCCCAGCGGCAGCGGCAAGACGACGTTCATGCGCGCCGTGGTCGGGGTGCAGGTGGTCGCCAGGGGGTCGGTCACCGTCCTGGGCCAGCCGGCCGGCTCGGCCGCCCTGCGTCACCAGGTCGGCTACCTCACCCAGGCGCCGAGCGTCTACGCCGACCTGACCGTGCGCGAGAACGCCCGGTACTTCGCGGTCCTGCAGGGGCGGGGCCGCGCCGAGGCCGACCAGGCGATCGCCGACGTGGGGCTGACCAAGGCGGCCACCCAACTCGTCGGCACCCTCTCCGGTGGCCAGCGCAGCCGGGCCTCACTGGCCTGCGCCCTGGTCGGTCAGCCGGAGCTGATCATCCTCGACGAGCCGACCGTCGGCCAGGACCCGGTGCTCCGGGCCGACCTGTGGGCCCGCTTCCACGCGATGGCCGCGGCCGGCACCACCCTGCTGGTGTCCAGCCACGTGATGGACGAGGCAGCCCGCTGCGACCGACTGCTGCTGATCCGCGAGGGTCGGCTGATCGCCGACGACAGCCCGGCCGCGATCCGCGCCGCCGCCGGTGTGGACGATCTCGACGAGGCGTTCCTGCGGCTGATCAGGGCGGGCGCGGCGGGCCCCGCCAGCGCCGACGCGACGGCCGGACGGGAGGGCGTCTCATGAACCCGCGGATCCTGGCGGCCACCACCGGTCGCATCCTGCGTCAGCTCCGGCACGACCGGCGCACCATCGCGCTGCTGGTGGTGGTGCCGACCGCCCTGCTCACCCTGGTCTACTTCATGTACGCCGACCAGCCGACCCCGCCCGGTCAGCCGGCGGCGTTCGACCGCATCGCGCTGATCATGCTCGGCATCTTCCCGTTCGTGATCATGTTCCTGGTGACCAGCATCGCCATGCTCCGCGAGCGCACCTCCGGCACCCTGGAGCGGCTGCTCACCACCCCGCTGGGCAAGCTCGACCTGCTCTTCGGTTACGGGATCGCGTTCGGGCTGGCCGCCGCCGTACAGGCCGCCATCACCGCCGGAGTGGCGTACTGGGTCTTCGGCCTGCACACCGCCGGCAGCAGCGGTCTGGTGATCGGGATCGCGGTGGTCAACGCCGTGCTCGGCGTCGCCCTCGGGTTGTTCTGCAGCGCCTTCGCCCGCACCGAATTCCAGGCAGTACAGTTTCTGCCGGTCGTGGTGGTCCCCCAACTGCTGCTCTGCGGGCTGTTCGTGGCCCGCGACCAGATGGCCGGCTGGCTCCAGGCGGCCAGCGACGCGTTCCCCCTCTCGTACGCCATCGAGGCGTTGCAGGAGGTCGGCGCCAACGCCGAGCCGACCGGCACGATGTGGCGGGACGTGGCCGTGGTGATCGGCGCGGTGGTCCTGGCCCTCGTGCTCGCGGCGGCGACCCTGCGCCGGCGCAGCGGCTGATCTCAAGCGCCGGGGGCCGACCGGCCCCCGGCGCCACAGGTGGACGAACGAAGGACGGCGATGACGCGGCGGACCGGCCGACGACCCGGCAACCCGGACACCCGGGAGTCGATCCTCGACGCGGCGCGCGCGGCGTTCGCCGAGCGCGGCTTCGACGCCGCATCGATCCGCGCCATCGCCGCCACCGCCGGGGTCGACCCGGCGCTCGTGCACCACTACTTCGGCAGCAAGGACCAGCTCTTCATCGCCGCGATGAACGCGCCCGTCGACCCGGGCGAGATGCTGCCGAAAGTGCTCACGGGCGACCGGGACGGCGTCGGCGAACGACTGGTACGCGCCTTCCTCGCCATCTGGGACTCGCCGGCCGGCGGGGCCGCGCAGGCGCTGCTGCGCTCCGCGGTCAGCAACGAGTGGACCGCCCGGCTCCTGCGCGAGTTCGTCACCACCCAGGTGCTGCGTCGGGTGCTCGAGCACCTCGAGGTCGACCCGGCCCAGTTGCCGCTGCGCGGCTCCCTGGTGGCCACCCAGATGATCGGCCTGGCGATGGTGCGGCACGTGGTACGGCTGGAGCCGGTCGCCTCGGCCGACCCGGAGACCCTGGTCGCCGCGATCGGCCCTACCGTCCAGCGGTACCTCACCGGACCACTACCGACCGACGCCGCAACCTGATCGACACCGCCTCCCGGCACACCGACCCGCCCCCAGCTCCCGACGCGCCCCCGGCACGCCGACCCGCCCCCGGCGCGCCGCCGCCCTCGGCCCGCCACCGCCCCCGGCGCGCCGCCGCCCTCGGCCCGCCCCACGCCGCAC
>NZ_JBAKHW010000042.1:0-47957 GCF_036906815.1 Micromonospora sp. CPCC 205539
CGTCGATCTAGGGCGTATCGCTGTCGAGGGAGATCAACTCACCGCGATGTGCCCTAGATCGACGCCGGCGGAGGGGGCGCGGCGCGCGGTCCTGCGCGTCTAGTGGAAGAAGTGGCGGGTGCCCGTCAGGTACATCGTCACGTTGGCTTCCTTCGCCGCGGCGATGACCTCCTCGTCGCGGATCGAGCCGCCGGGCTGCACGATGGCGCGTACGCCGGCGTCGATGAGGATCTTCGGGCCGTCGGCGAACGGGAAGAACGCGTCCGACGCGGCAACCGATCCCCGGGCGCGGTCGGCGCCGGCACGGCTGACCGCCAACTGCGCGGAGTCGACCCGGTTGACCTGACCCATGCCGACCCCGACGGTGGCGCCGTCCTTGGCGAGCAGGATCGCGTTGCTCTTCACCGCGCGGACCGCCCGCCAGGCGAAGGCGAGGTCGCGCAGCAACTCCTCGTCGGCCGCGTCGCCGGTCGCGAGCTGCCAGGCCGTCGGGTCGTCGCCGGAGGCGTCCACCCGGTCGGCGACCTGGGTCAGTACGCCGCCGGTCACCGGCCGCCACTCCAGCTTCGCCGGGGTCCAGGCCGGCGCGCGCAGCAGCCGGATGTTCTTCTTGCCCTGCAACACCTCGACCGCGCCCTCATCGAAGCCGGGGGCGACCACGACCTCGGTGAAGATGTCCGCCACCTGCCGGGCCAGCTCGACCGAGACCGACCGATTGACCGCGATCACCCCGCCGTACGCCGACACCGGGTCGCAGGCGTGCGCCTTGCGGTGCGCGTCGGCCACATCGGCGCCCACCGCGATACCGCACGGGTTGGCGTGCTTGATGATCGCGACGGCCGGCTGGTCGGCGAAGTCGTTCGCCGCGCGCCAGGCGGCGTCCGCGTCGACGTAGTTGTTGTAGGACATCTCCTTGCCGTGCAACTGCTCGGCCTGCGCGAGCCCGGCGGGAGCGTCCGGGTCGGTGTACAGCGCGGCCGGCTGGTGCGGGTTCTCCCCGTACCGAAGCACGGTCGACTTGCGCAGCGCCAGCCCGGCGAACGCCGGCCACGAGTCGTCGGCCGGAGCCAGCTCCTGGGCGCACCACTGGGCCACGGCCACGTCGTACTCGGCAATGTCGGCGTACGCCCGGGCGGCCAGCGCGCGGCGCTGGGTCAGGGTGAACCCGCCCTCGTCGAGCGCGGCCCGCAGAGCCGGGTAACCGGCCGGATCGGTGAGCACGGCGACCGAGGCGTGGTTCTTGGCGGCGGCCCGCACCATGGCCGGACCGCCGATGTCGATCTGCTCCACGCACTCCTCGACGCCCGCGCCGGAGGCGACGGTGGCCTGGAACGGGTAGAGGTTGGAGACCAGCAGGTCGAACGCGGCCACCCCCAGCTCGTCGAGCTGGGCGACGTGGGTGTCCTTGCGCAGGTCGGCGAGGAGACCCGCGTGCACCTTCGGGTGCAGGGTCTTCACCCGGCCGTCGAGCACCTCGGGGAAGCCGGTCACCGTCTCCACGGGCGTCACCGGCACCCCAGCGGCGGCGATGGTGCCCGCCGTGCTGCCGGTGGACACGATCTCCACGCCGGCCGCGTGCAGGGCCTGGGCCAGCTCGACCAGCCCGGCCTTGTCGTAGACGCTGACCAGCGCCCGCCTGATCGGGCGGCGCCCGTCCTCAGTGGAACTCACGGAACCGTGACCTTCCTTCCGGTGATGGTCCAGCCTTCGCGGACCAGACGGCCGACCTGCTCGACGAGCTGCCGCCGCTCGGCTTCCTTGATGCGCTCGGTGAGCGTCTCAACGTCGTCGTCGTCGAGCACCGGCACCGCGACCTGGGCCACGATCGGCCCGGTGTCCATGCCGGCGTCGACGAAGAAGAGGGTGGCCCCGGTGAGCTTCACGCCGTAGGCGAGGGCGTCGCGCGGGCCGTGGATGCCGGGGAATGCCGGCAGCAGGGTGTTGTGGGTGTTCAGGTAGCGGTCGCCGAAGGCGGCGAGGAAGTGCGGGCCGACCAGCTTGAGGAACCCGGCGGAGATGACCAGGTCGGGTTGGTGCTTCGCGACGTGCGCGGTGAGCGCGGTGTCCCAGTCCTCGCGGGTGTCGTGGTCGCGGACACGCTCGACGAACGTCGGCACCCCCGCCGCGTCGGCCCGGTCCAGGCCCGCGATGCCGTCGCGGTCCGCGCCGACGGCAACCACCTGGGCGCCGTACGCGGGGTCGGTGGCGGCGTCGAGCAGCGCCTGCAGGTTGCTCCCGGAGCCGGAAACGAGGACGACGACGCGGGCAGCGGACGCGGGATCGGTCACCGGGCCACCCTATCGGGCAGGTCAGGAGGCCGATCGGCTGGGCGGCGTGCCGATCTCGGACAGTGCCGACGTGCATCGACCCGGTACGCTGCCGGTCGCTCGGGCTGGACACCGCGCCGGCCCGCACACCCCCGTCACTGATCCGGCACGCCAGCCGTGTCGTTGGAATGAGGAGCACCCCCATGCAGCCCGGTCACCACCCCCAGCAGCCGCCGCTCAACAACAACATGACGATGTCGATCGTCGCCATCTTCCTCTTCTGGCCGCTGGCCATCCCGGCGATCATCAACGCGTCGAAGGTCAACCCGCTGCTTCAGCAGGGCGACTACGCCGGGGCCCAGGCCGCCGCCACCGAATCCCGCAAATGGTCGAAGTGGGCCCTCATCGTGGGCATCGGGTGGTACGTCATCGTCCTCCTGTGCTGCGCGTTGGGCGGCTTGGGCGCGATCATGAGTGACAACGGCAGCAACTGACGCAACCAGTCCAAGGAGTCTTCTCGCATGCAGCCCGGTAACCCCGGTCAGGACCCGTACGGCCAGCAGCCCAACCAGGACCCGACCGCACCCCAGCCGCCGCACGACCCGTACGCGCCGCCGCCGGCCGCCCCGTACGGTCAGCCGCCGGCCGCTCCGTACGGCCAGCAGCCGCAGGACCCGTACGCGGCACCGCAGAACCCGTACGGCCAGCCGCCGCAGAACCCGTACGGCCAGCAGCCGACCTCGGGGCAGCCGTACCCCACGTCGGGTCAGCCGTACGGCCAGCAGCCGCCGTACCAGGACCCGTACGGCCAGCAGCAGCCCTACGGCGCGCCGACGTACCCGAACGCCGGTTACCCGCAGGCCCAGGGGCAGGGGCAGAACAACACCCTCGGTCTGCTGTCGCTGATCCTCGGCATCGCGTCGATTCCGCTGGTCTGCTGCCTCTACATCGGCATCCCGGTCGGCATCGCCGGCATCATCACCGGTTACCTGGGCCGGCAGAAGGCGGCCCAGGGGCTGGCCAACAACGCAGGGCAGGCCAAGGCCGGTCTGATCTGCGGCGCGGTCGGCGCCGGGCTGGGCATCCTGGTGCTCATCCTGGGCATCGTGGCGAACGTCAACCTGCCGACGCAGCCCTGACCGACCCGATTCCGACGGGGCGCTCCGGACTCCTCCGGGGCGCCCCGCGCCGTTTCAGCCCCGGGCGGGTGCTTCCCGCGATCTTGCACTTGCTGCCTCGACGTAGCGGGCATCCCACGCACATCGGCGACCGAAACTGCAAGATCGGCGCGCGCCGGCGTTGGTTCTAATCCGTCGCCCTGGTCGCGGCGCCCGGGGCCCGGGTGAGGACCCGGGTTGCGGCGGCGCCGATCAGTGCGCCGACCGCGATGACGCCGGCCGCCACGGCCCCGACCTGCCAGGCGACCGGCCCGACCTGCGCCAACCGGCCGGCACCGAGCGGCCCGCCGGACGCGGCGGCGGCCACGCCGACCAGCACGCCGGCGACCGGCCCGGCCAGCGCCGCCGGCGCCAGCAGCTCGACCCAACGCTGCGGGGCCCGCTCCGGCCCGGCCTGCCGGGCCACCCGGCGGGCGAGCAGCCAGCCGGCGATCATCCCGGCCAGCACCGGCACCGCGAGCAGCAGCGCGCCGAGGCCGTCCACCGGGCCGCGCGGCAGGCCAGCGAGCAGGGGTACGGCAGGCAGCGCGCCGACCGACACCTCGCTGGTACGAACGGCGGTGTCGGTGCCCACCGCGAAGCCCGGCCCGAGCAGGTAGCTGGTCGACCAGAGTGCCGCGTTCGGCGCGTACGCCATGCTGACCAGGGTTATCCCGGCCTGCCCGGCCACTCCGGTCCGGTACGCGCCGATCATGTCCGCCGCGTCTCCGCCACCGGTGGCCACCGCCAGACCGGCCGCACCGGCACCGGCGCTGACGAGCAGCAGCCCGGCCACCAGGCCGGTGCGCACGGCATCGCGCAGCGGCGCCGGCATCCGAGCGACGAGCAGCCCGGTGACGGCACTGATCCGGGTCGCGCCGACCAGTGCGGCCAGTGTGCCGACCACCGCGAAGGTGGCCGCCGCCCGGATCGGGGACACGGTCGGCCCACCGGCACCGACCAGCACCGCCGCGAGCGCGCCGAGCAGCGCGTACGCCAGACCGACCGCACCCGCCGCGAGCAGCGCCCGGCGCGGCGAGCGGGCGTTGCGCGCGCCGATCGCCCGGCTGACGTGGACGCCGGCCCGGCTGAGCCGCCAGAGCACGAGCACGGTCAGCGCCAGCGGGGCGAGCCCGAACGGGCCGGACTCGGTGTGCAGCGGCACCCCGTGGCCGAGCAGCCAGCCGGCCAGCGCGGTGCGCAGGGCACCGGTGAGTGTGGCGCCGTCCGCGCCGAGCTGGACGAGGCCGAGCACGATGGCGACCGGCAGGTAGGAGGTGAGAGCGGCCCAGCCAGCGGCCACCCCGGCGGCGACGGGGAGTGGTGCCCGCCCGCGCGGCGACCCACCGGCGCGGGGCGCGGGCACTCGCCGGGCCGGCGCGGCACGCTGGACCGGCCGGTCGGCGGCGCTCACACCGCCGGCACGGCCGGGATGGTCAGGGGTGACGGGGGACATCGGGTCTACTCTGGCACGTCGCGCGGGCGGTGGCAGTCCGATAACCCGCCCCGAACGGCGGCGAGTTGACCGAACCGGGGCCCGCACCGCCCGGCCCGGTCTAGCCTCGGCCGGAGGGGGCGATCCTCGCCGCCACCCGGCCGGGCCCGCCCGACGCGGTGCGAACGGCCGTCGTTCACGATCGCCCGGAGGAAGCCGTGACGAGCGCCTACCCGCCGCCCACGCCCCCGCCAGCCAGGGGCCGGGACCGGAGCACGCTCTGGGGAGTCCTGGGCATCGTGCTCGGCCTGATCTGCTGCGGAGTCTTCGGCATCATCTTCGGCTACCTGTCGATCCGCGACGCCCGGCGGAACGGCCAGTCACCGCTGCTGGGCTATCTCGCCATCGTGCTCGGCGTGATCAACATCATCGGTGGCACCATCCTGCGGGCCACCGGCAACTACCCGTTCTGGAACAGGGACTGAGCCGGCGCCGGCCGGTCAACCGACGAGCCGGCGTTGATAGCGCAGCCCGGGGCGCCCGTCGATGCGGATCTCCGCCACGACGCGGAATCCGGTACGGCCCAGCACGCCCTGGGAGGCCGGGTTGTCGAGGGTGGTCACCGCGGTGAGGGTGGCCAGTCCGTAGACGGTGGCGGCCAACTGACACACCTGCTCGACCGCAGCGCTCGCCACACCCCGACCGGCGGCCCGCTCGGCGATCCGGTAGCCGAGCTCGGCCGAGGCGTCCGCGACGTCCACCAGGTTGACCCGACCGACGAGGTCACCGGGCCCGGCCAGGACGACGTGGAAGTGGCAGTCACCGGCGGCCTGCTCGGCCAGCAGCGCCCGGTGCCGGTCGGCGAACCCGGTGAAGTACGCGTCGCCGCGATCCGGGATGGAGCGGGCGAAGTAGGTGCGGTTCTCCCGCTCGAAGGCCAGCAACGCGTCCGCGTGATCGGCCCGCAGCCGCTGCACCGTCACCACGCCCGCAGCATACGGCCGGTACGCCGAGGGGGCCGACCGGAACCGGTCGACCCCCTGCGGTGTTGCTCGATCCGGTCAGTTGCCGGACATGATCTCGCGCATCAGCCGCGCGGTCTCGGTCGGCGTCTTGCCGACCTTCACCCCGACCGCCTCCAGCGCCGCCTGCTTCGCCTCGGCGGTGCCGGCCGAGCCGGAGATGATCGCCCCGGCGTGACCCATGGTCTTGCCGGGAGGCGCGGTGAAGCCGGCGATGTAGCCGACCACCGGCTTGGTGACGTTGTCCTTGATGAACTCGGCGGCCCGCTCCTCGGCGTCGCCACCGATCTCACCGATCATGACGATGGCGTCGGTGTCCGGGTCGGCCTCGAACGCCGCCAGGGCGTCGATGTGGGTGGTGCCGATGATCGGGTCACCACCGATGCCGACGGCCGTGGAGAAGCCGATGTCCCGCAGCTCGTACATCATCTGGTAGGTCAGCGTGCCACTCTTGCTGACCAGGCCGATCCGGCCGGAGCCGGTGATGTCGGCCGGGATGATGCCGGCGTTGGACGCACCCGGCGAGGCGATGCCCGGGCAGTTCGGCCCGATGATCCGGGTCCGCTCGCCCTGCGCAACGTTGTACGCCCAGAACGCGGCGGTGTCGTGCACCGGCACGCCCTCGGTGATCACCACGGCCAGCGGGATCGCGGCGTCGATCGCCTCGAGCACAGCGGCCTTGGTGAACTGCGGCGGCACGAAGATGACCGTGACGTCGGCCCCGGTCTCGGCCATGGCATCCGCCACGGACGCGAAGACCGGCAGCTCGGTGCCGTCGAAGTCGACCTTCTGGCCCGCCTTGCGCGGGTTGACGCCACCGACCACGGTGGTGCCGGCGGCGAGCATCCGCCGCGTGTGCTTGGAACCCTCGGAACCGGTCATCCCCTGGACGATGACCTTCGAGTCCTTGGTCAGCCAGATAGCCATGCTCAGACCCCCGCAGCTGCCAGCTCGGCGGCCCGCTCGGCCGCACCGTCCATGGTGTCCACCCGCTGCACGAGCGGGTTGTTCGCGCTGTCCAGGATCGCCCGGCCGGCCTCGGCGTTGTTGCCGTCGAGCCGGACGACGAGCGGCTTGGTGACCTGCTCGCCGCGCTGCTCCAACAGGGCCAGCGCCTGGATGATGCCGTTGGCGACCTCGTCGCAGGCGGTGATGCCGCCGAAGACGTTCACGAAGACGCTCTTCACCGCCGGGTCGGAGAGCACGATCTCCAGCCCGTTGGCCATCACCGCGGCGCTCGCGCCGCCGCCGATGTCGAGGAAGTTGGCCGGCTTGACGTTGCCGTGCCGCTCACCGGCGTACGCGACCACGTCGAGGGTCGACATGACCAGACCCGCGCCGTTGCCGATGATGCCGACCTCGCCGTCGAGCTTGACGTAGTTGAGGTCCTTCTCCTTGGCGGCCTGCTCCAGCGGGTCCACCGCGGCCTGGTCGACCAGCGCCTCGTGGTCCGGGTGCCGGAACGCGGCGTTCTCGTCCAGGGTGATCTTGGCGTCGAGCAGCAGCAGCCGACCGTCGCCGTTCTTGGCCAGCGGGTTCACCTCGACCAGGGTGGCGTCCTCGGCGACGAACGCCTGCCACAGCCCGACGGCGACCTCGACGACCTGATCGGCGACGTCGGCCGGGAACCCGGCGGCGGTGACGATCTCGCGGGCCTTCGCCTCGTCCACGCCCTTGACGGCGTCGATCGGGGCCTTGACCACCTTGTCCGGGGACTCGACGGCGACCTGCTCGATGTCCATGCCGCCGGCCACGCTGGCGATGCAGAGGAAGGTGCGGTTCGCCCGGTCGAGCAGGTACGAGAAGTAGTACTCCTCGGCCACGTCCGCGGTCACCGTGATCATGACCTTGTGGACGGTGTGGCCCTTGATGTCCATGCCGAGGATGTCGGTGGCGCGGGCCACCGTCTCCTCGGCGCCCTCGGCGAGCTTGACGCCGCCGGCCTTACCTCGGCCGCCGACCTTCACCTGCGCCTTGACGACCACCCGACCGCCGAGGCGTTCGGCGATCGCACGGGCCTCTTCCGGGGTAGTGGCGACGCCGCCGGCCAGCACGGGCAAGCCGTGCCGCTCGAACAGGTCCCGCCCCTGGTACTCGTACAGGTCCACGATTGCGCGTCCCGTCCCGTCTCCGCGGCGCGCCGTCGCGCCGCCACCAGCGTTCAGAAAACAGTTTGACGCCTGTCATCACTTGAAACAGGTCATTGGCCGCAGCCTAGCGAGGTGGGCACGGCCGGCAACCGAGCGGGTGCACGGTGTGCGGTAATGCACAACCGGGCGCCGACGGCGGCCTGTTTTGTCCATGGCGCGGGCGGCGTCCACCGTCCGGGCGATGTTGCCGGGGGCGCGTAACCCGGCCGTCGGGGCGTCGTTGAGTCAGGTGTCGGAGCGCTGGTCAAGCGCAATGACGGGAGACGGCCGATGCCCTGTCGGTCGAGGGGTGGCGGCGGGGCATCGTGCATAGAGGGGCCGGACGTGTGAGGGGTGCGTCCGGCCCCTCCCCCCTGCCCAGAATCAGGCGACCGGCTGGGCGACGTTCGCCCGGACCCACTCGACGATCGACGCGGTGGTGGCGCCCGGCGTGAAGATCTTTGCGACGCCCAGCTTCTCCAACTCGGGAATGTCGCCGTTCGGGATGATGCCGCCGCCGAACACGACGATGTCCCGCGCATCCCGCTCGCCGAGCAGCTCGAGCACCCGACGGAAGAGCGTCATGTGCGCGCCGGAGAGAACGGAGAGACCGACCGCGTCGGCGTCCTCCTGGATGGCGGTCTCCACGATCTGCTCGGGAGTCTGGTGCAGGCCGGTGTAGACGACCTCCATACCGGCGTCCCGCAGGGCACGCGCGACGACCTTCGCGCCCCGGTCGTGGCCGTCCAGGCCGGGCTTCGCGACGACGACCCGAATACGAGAGCTCATCAACGCACACCTTTCACCGGCTTCACGGCCTTCACCTGAACGAACGGTAACCCGGCCGAGCGGGCCCGGGAAATCCGGGCCGGAACCCCCTCGACTCCGGACGGGTCACGCGGAGCGTGGGCTGGCCTGCCGGAGTCGCCCTCGTCAAGCCGGACGACTCCGCCGGATCGGTCACGCTCGGCGACGAACGGGCAGTAACGCGGGCACCGTTTGGTGTCTCGAGGCGTGACAATCATGGACGCACACGGACAAGTCGACACGCCAATTCGGCGCTCTGGCTTGTGACTCGCCTGGTGGTTGGCTAACGTGTCCACGGTTGTCATCAGGTCCATGGACGGGTGACGACGCGGTCAGCGGACGTTCAACGGAGCTTCACGAACGTCCACCGGCCGCCTCGGAACCCCGACAACGGAGGGTGTGCGTGCGCCAGCGCCTGTCGTCTGAGCCCGATCGATATCGCGGTCGTCGCCGCGTGCCCACCCCCCCGCGGAGCCGCTACGCCGCCGTCGTCACCACCGCGTTCGTCGGCGCCGGCCTCGTCGCCCTCGGCGCGAGCGCCCTGCCGGACGCCAAGGACGTCAGCCCGACGGTGCTCGACGAGCTCAAGCAGGCGTCGGTCACCAGCCAGGACGCCGCGGCCCGTGCGGACAACGCCGACCGCGCCTCCCGGGACAGCCGGAGCAAGGACGCCGCCGAGCCCGAGGTCTGGCTGCTGCCGCTGCAGGGCTACGACTTCAACTCCCCTTACGGGATGCGCTGGGGCAAGCTGCACACCGGTGTCGACCTGGTCGCCGGCGAGGGCACGCCCTACGTCGCGATCCACGACGGTCTGGTCACCAAGGCCGGCTGGTTCGGCGGTTACGGCAACGCGGTGATCGTTCAGCACGCCGACGGCAGCGAGGCCATCTACGGCCACTCCTCCGCGCTGAGCGTCAAGGAGGGGCAGCAGATCAAGGCGGGTGACCAGCTCGGCCTGGTGGGCCAGACGGGTCACGCCTACGGCACCCACCTGCACCTGGAGATCCATGTCAAGGGCCAGCCGGTCGACCCGGTGCCCTACCTCCAGGAGCGTGGAGTGGACATCAAGCTGCAAGTCGAGACAATCTACAACGAGGTAGCGGGGTCCTGACGCTACGCACTCATCGTTGACCGCCCGGATCTGTCGATCCGGGCGTTTTCTTGTGGCCTACGGTCGGCGGATGTCTGCCCGGTCACAGCACCGACTGTGACCAACGACACCAGCGACCGAGATCGCTTTTCGGGGCGTACCGCTGCATCGCGGCCCAAACCCGGACAGCCGCCACCCGGTCAGCAACCCGGCCGCTCGGTCCCCCTACCCGTCCCCGCTCGGCCCGACACCAGTATTTCGAGGTCAAGTGCCCCTCGACTGTGAAGGTCCGCCGTGCAGGAAGACAGCCCCGTCCAGAACGAGAACACCCCCGACACCGCCACCGAGGAGCCCCGGCGCCCCGGCCGACGGAACCGCGCCATCGTGCTCGGCGCGGCTGCGCTGGTCGCCCTCGGCCTGACCGGCGTCGCCGTCGCCACCGCCGGTGGAGAACACCCGGCCCCCGCCGCCGTCTCCGTGGACGCGCAGTCCCGTGACGAGGCCGCCAGCCGGGCGGACCGCTCCGCCCGCGAATCGACCACGCCGGTCACCCCCTCGGTCAGCCCCACCGCGAGCCCGTCGCCGGCCAGCCCGAGCCCGACAGCGGCGAAGACGGCCGCCGCGAAGCCGAAGCCGAAGCCGAAGAAGACCACCAAGCCCACACCCGCCTGGGTCGACCCACTGCCCGGCGCCTCGGTCACCTCCTGCTTCGGGCAGCGCTGGGGGACCCTGCACGCCGGCATCGACCTGGCGCTGCCCTCTGGCACGCCGATCCACGCCGCGGCCGCCGGCACGGTGGTCCAGGCCGGCGACGCCGCCGACGGGTACGGCAACTCGGTCTTCATCGACCACGGCAACGGCTACCTGACCCACTACGCCCACCAGAGCCGGATCGCGGTGACCGTCGGTCAGAAGGTGAAGGCCGGCCAGGTGATCGGCTACGAGGGCGCCACCGGCGACGCCACCGGCCCGCACCTGCACTTCGAGGTGCACCAGGGCATGTGGAACCAGATCGACCCGGCCCCGTTCATGCGGGCGCGCGGCGTGGACCTGGGCTGCTGATCCGCGCTACCTCCGCGAAAGAGTGGCCTCCGTTCCGCCGGAGGCCACTCTTTCTTGATCTCAGTGCAGAGATGTCGGGCGGCGCCCGCCGCCGTCAGAGCTTGTCGATCGGCGCGTGCCGCAGCACCAGCCACATGGTCTGGTCGCCGAAGTCGATCTGCGCGCGGGCGTTCGGGCCGTGCCCCTCGACGGCGACCACCCGGCCCAGCCCGTAGCGCTGGTGGTTGACCCGGTCGCCGGCCGTGACCTTCGGCCCCTGCGGCAGCTCGCTGGCCGTGGTCAGGCGGCTGCCGTCCACGCCGAGCCGCTTGGCGAGCTGCGCCGCCTTCGGGGTGCCGCCAGCGAAATTACCCCGGCCGCCGGGCGCGCGGTCCGCACGACCGCCCACGCCGCCGCCTCCGCCGGCCCACGAGGTGTACGACCCCTCGGTGCGCTCCCAGTGCACCAGCTCCGGCGGCAGCTCCTCCAGGAACCGCGACGGCGGGTTGTAGGCCGGCTGCCCCCATGCCGACCGGGTCACCGCCCGGGAGAGGTAGAGGCGCTGCCGGGCACGGGTGATGCCGACGTACGCCAGCCGGCGCTCCTCCTCCAGCTCGCGGGTGTCACCCAGCGAGCGCAGGTGCGGGAAGACGCCGTCCTCCAGACCGGTCAGGAAGACCACCGGGAACTCCAGCCCCTTGGCGGTGTGCAACGTCATCAGGGTGACCACGCCCTGGTGGTCGGGGTCGTCGGAGGGGATCTGGTCGGCGTCGGCAACCAGCGCGACCTGCTCCAGGAAGCCGGCCAGGGTGGCCCGCTCCCCCTCCTCGCCCAACGCCTCGACCCGCTCGGTGTACTCGCGGGCGACGCTGACCAGCTCCTGGAGGTTGTCCACCCGGCCGGCGTCCTGCGGGTCCAGGCTCTCCTCCAGCTCGGTGAGGTAGCCCGAGCGGGTCAGCAGCGCCTCCAGCACCTCCTCCGGTGTGCCGGTCTCGGCCAGCTCACGCGCGCCGTCGAGCAGCGCCACGAAGTCCGCGATGCCGTTGGCGGCCCGGCTGGAGATGCCCGGCGCCTCCCGGGCCCGGCGCAGCGCGGCGCCGAAGGAGATCCGGTCGCGGCTGGAGAGCGCCTCCACACACGCCTCCGCGCGGTCGCCGATACCCCGGCGCGGAGTGTTCAGCACCCGCCGCAGGCTCACCGTGTCGTCGTCGTTGACCACCGAACGCAGGTACGCGAGAGCGTCGCGGACCTCCTTGCGCTCGTAGAAGCGCACCCCGCCGACCACCTTGTAGGGCAGGCCGACGCGGATGAACACCTCCTCGAAGACCCGGGACTGGGCGTTGGTGCGGTAGAAGACGGCGACATCGCCGGGGCGGGTCTCGTCGGCGTCGACCAGCCGGTCGATCTCCCGGGCCGCCCAGTCCGCCTCGGCGTGCTCGGTGTCGGCCACGTAGCCGACGATCTGCTCGCCGGCGCCGGCCTCACTCCACAGCCGCTTCGGCTTGCGGGAGGTGTTGCGGTCGATCACCGCGTTGGCCGCGTTCAGGATGGTCTGGGTGGAGCGGTAGTTCTGCTCCAGCAGGATCGTCCGCGCGTCGGTGAAGTCCCGCTCGAACTCCAGGATGTTGCGGATCGTCGCGCCCCGGAACGCGTAGATCGACTGGTCCGCGTCGCCGACCACACACAGCTCGGCGGGCTCGATCCCCTCGGTGCCGGAGACCAGCTCCTTGATCAGCGTGTACTGCGCGTGGTTGGTGTCCTGGTATTCGTCCACCAGCACGTGCCGGAACCGCCGGCGGTAGCTCTCGGCCACGTGCGGGCGGGACTGGAGCAGGTGCACCGTGGTCATGATCAGGTCGTCGAAATCCAGCGCGTGCGCCTCGCGCAGCCGACGCTGGTAGAGCGTGTACGCCTCGGCCAGCGCCCGCTCGTTGGGCCCCTTGGCCCGCGCCGCGAACTGCTCCGGGTCGACCAGCTCGTTCTTCAGGTTGGAGACCTGGGCGGCCAGCCCGCGCGCCGGGTAGCGCTTGGGATCGAGATCCAGCTCACGGGTGACCAGCTGCATCAGTCGCCGGGAGTCGTCCGCGTCGTAGATCGAGAACGTCGACTTGAGGCCGGCGTGCTCGTGCTCGGCGCGCAGGATCCGGACACAGGCCGAGTGGAAGGTCGACACCCACATCAGCCGGGCCCGGGGCCCGACCAGCGCGGCGACCCGCTCTTTCATCTCGCCGGCGGCCTTGTTGGTGAAGGTGATCGCGATGATCTCCCCGGGATGCACATCCCGGGCGGCCAGCAGGTACGCGATCCGGTGGGTCAGCACCCGGGTCTTGCCGGACCCGGCGCCGGCCACGATCAACAGTGGTGAGCCGGCATGGGTGACCGCGTCGCCCTGTGGCCCGTTCAGACCTTCGAGCAACTGCTGCGGATCGAGGCGGACAGCGGGCGGCCGAGGCCGGTCCGGGCGGGCCGGCGCGGACTCCGGCGCGGACTCCGGCGCAGGCGGGGACGCGGGGATGTCAAAGAGAGGATGCATCGCGCCGACAAGTCTATGCCGCCGGTCGGACACTGCCCCGCTGGCGCTCGGCAGCTCGGGCCCGATCGCCTGGTGTCACGGGTGGCGCGTCCGACCCCGATGCAGAACGATGTCGGTGAACATCCGGCTCCTCCCCCGTACACCTTTGGGAGAACACCATGACCCACCCGCGCTCGCGCGGTCGCAGCGCGCTGCGCCACCTGGCCGCGCCCACCCTCGCGCTGGCCGTCGTCGCCGCTCTGCCGCTCGCCACGAGCAGCACGCCGACGTCGGCCACCGCCGGGCCCGGGGCACTCGCCCCGGTCGCCGTCTCCTACGCCACGTCCACCGGCGGCGAGGTCCAGGGCAACTTCCTCAGCTACAACGACTTCCACGGCGCCATCGACCCGCCGGTCGGCAGCGGCGCCGTCGTCAACGGCACCCCGGCCGGCGGTGTGGAATACCTCGCCACCTGGCTGAAGCGCCTCCGGGCCGAGGCGTCCGCCGAGGGGCGGCAGAGCACCACGGTCGGTGCCGGTGACCTGATCGGCGCCACCCCGCTGGTCAGCGCGGCCTTCCACGACGAGCCGACGATCGAGCTGATGGACGAGATCGGGCTGCAGATCAGCTCGGTCGGCAACCACGAGTTCGACGAGGGCGTCGGCGAGCTGCTCCGGATCAACAAGGGTGGCTGCCACCCGGTTGACGGCTGCCAGGACGGCGACGGCTTCGCCGGGGCGAAGTTCACCTACCTGGCCGCCAACACGATCAACAAGAAGACCAAGCTGCCGATCCTGCCCCCGGTCGACATCAAGCTCGTCGGCGGCGTCCCGGTCGGCTTCGTCGGGGTCACCCTGGAGGGCACCCCGGGCATCGTCAACCCGGCCGGCATCAGCTCGGTGGAGTTCAAGGACGAGGTGGCCACCGCCAACAAGTGGGGCGGGCTGCTCAAGCTCGTCGGGGTCAAGGCGATGGTGCTGCTGGTGCACGAGGGCGGCGCGCAGTCGGCGCCGCCGAGCACCCCGGGCATCTCCGACTGCGCCAACTTCTCCGGGCCGATCGTGGACATCGTCCGCGGCCTGCGGCCGGAGTTCGGCCTGGTCGTCTCCGGCCACACGCACCGCTTCTACTCCTGCTCGCTGCCGAACTCGTCCGGCGCGCAGAGCGTGGTCACCAGCGCCGGCACCAACGGTCAGTTGATCACCGACATCGACTACTCGCTGGACCGGCGCAGCGGCCGGTTCACCGGGATCTCGGCCCGCAACGTGATCGCCGAGAACGGGGTGCGTAACCCGGACGGCACCTGGCAGCAGAGCGCGCCCGGCACCTACGTACGCAACCCCGAGCTGGTGGACCCGCGCGCCAAGGCGCTGGCCGACAAGTACCGGGTGGCCGTCGCGCCGATCGCGAACCGCGTGGTGGGCCAGATCAGCGCGGACATCGTCCGGGACGTGCGGCCCAACCAGGAGAGCCCGCTCGGCGACGTGATCGCCGACGCCCAGCTGGCGTACACCACGACGGCCGGTGCGCAGATCGCCCTCATGAACCCGGGTGGCATCCGGGCCTCCCTGCCGTACGGGACGTCGGCGGGCGGCGAGGCGCCGGGCGCGATCACCTACGGCGAGGCGTTCACCGTCCAGCCGTTCAACAACCTGGTGGTCACCCAGACGCTCACCGGCGCGCAGGTGAAGAACGTGCTCGAGCAGCAGTTCGTCGGCTTCAACGGGCAGACCACCCAGCGGGTCCTCCAGGTCTCCGCCGGGTTGACCTACTCCTACGACACCACGGCGCCGGCCGGCTCGCGGGTGAGCGCCCTCGCGCTGGGCGGGACGCCGGTGGACCCGACCGCCAGCTACCGGGTCACCACGAACGACTTCCTGGCCAACGGGGGTGACGGCTTCACCGAGTTGACCGGCGGCGCGGCCCGGGTCACCGCTCCCGGCTTCGACGTCGACGCGCTGGTCGCGTACCTGGGCGGTGGCGCTCCGGTGGCACCCGGGCCGGCGGACCGGATCACCCGCCTGGGCTGAGGTGCGTGGAGGGGCCCCTTCCGAGAACGGGCCCCTCCACTACGCCGAATCGCTTGCGCACCACCCGCCGGCTGGGCATACTCGATCACGTGTTCGCTCAGCGCTACTACTTTTACTACGGCACCGGGAGTCCGGCAGCCGTAGGTCGCGCCTGATCGATCAGACCTGCGAAAAGCCCCGGGCTCCTGGAGTCCCGGGGCTTTTTCGTCCCGGGATCCGGGCACCGGGCACCACAGTGCGAGAGGTACCCGATGATGACAGACGTGGCGGAGCAGAGCGGCGGCCCGGTTCAGCCGGCGGCGGAGGAGCCCCCGGCGACGGGGAGCGGGCCGGCGGCGGCCGAGGACGGCGGGCCGACCGAGGCACGGACCGGCACCGCGGAGCCGACCGCTGCCGCGCGGATCGTGGGCATCAGAGAGCGGATCGACGAGATCGACCACGCGTTGATCGCGCTCTGGCAGGAGCGGGCCGCGCTGTCCCAGGAGGTCGGGGTCACCCGAATGGCCTCCGGCGGGACCCGCCTGGTGCTGTCCCGGGAGCGGGAGATCCTGGAACGCTTCCGGGTCGCGCTCGGCGCCGACGGCACCCAACTGGCGCTGCTGCTGCTGCGCGCGGGCCGCGGCCCGCTGTGAGCCGACCCGGCCGACCGCCACGGCCGGCCGCACAGCGCCCCTGGTCGGCCACACAGCGCCGATCCGACCCGGCCAGGGCCCGGACAAACGAAACCGCCTGCCGGCGTCGTGGTGACGTCGGCAGGCGGTTCCGGTGACTCACGCCTCGTGGGTGGCGACGATCTCGCGCTTCTCCGCGAAGTGGCAGGCGCTCGGGTGGTCCGAGTCCCGCCGGATCTCCAGCAGCGGAACCTGCTGGGCGCAGACATCCTGCGCCTTCCAGCAGCGGGTCCGGAACCGGCAGCCCGAGGGCGGGCTGATCGGCGACGGCACGTCGCCGGTAAGACGGATGATCGTCTTGTTGTTGCGCTGCGTCGGGTCCGGCACGGGCACCGCGGAGAGCAGAGCCTGGGTGTACGGGTGGGTCGGCCGCTCGTAGATCTCGTCCTCGGTGCCGATCTCGACGATCTTGCCGAGGTACATCACCGCGACGCGATCCGACAGGTGGCGGACCACCGACAGGTCGTGCGCGATGAAGACGTACGAGAGCCCGAACTCGCCCTGCAGCTGCTCCAGCAGGTTCATCACCTGGGCCTGGATGGAGACGTCCAGTGCCGACACCGGCTCGTCACAGACGATGATCTCGGGCCGCAGGGCGAGCGCCCGGGCGATGCCGATGCGCTGGCGCTGACCGCCGGAGAACTGGTGCGGGTACCGGTTGATGTGCTCCGGGTTGAGGCCGACCAGATCGAGCAGCTCGCGAACCTTGGCCCGGCGGCTGCCCCTCGGCGCCACCTCCGGGTGGATCTCGAACGGCTCACCGATCAGGTCACCGACGGTCATCCGGGGGTTCAGCGAGGTGTACGGGTCCTGCATCACCAGCTGGATCTGCCGGCGGAGGCGCCGCAGCGCCCCACCGGAGAGCTTGGAGATGTCCTGGCCCTTGTAGACCACGCTGCCGGCGGTCGGCTTCTCCAGGTTCATCAGCACCCGGGCGAGGGTCGACTTGCCGCAGCCGGACTCGCCGACCACGCCGAGCGTCTCACCGGCACGCAGCCCGAACGAGACCCCGTCGACCGCCTTGACCTGACCGACGGTCTTCTTGAACACCACACCCTGGGTGACGGGGTAGTGCTTGACCAGGTCACGGACCTCGAGGATGTTCTCAGACACGGTTCACCAGCTCCTCGGCGAAGTGGCAGGCGCTGGCCCGTGCGTTGCCCACCTGCAGCAGCGGCGGGAGCTGCTCCCGGCACACCGGCTGAGCCATGGGGCAGCGCGGGTTGAACGGACAGCCCGGCGGGATGTTCATCAGGTTCGGCGGGAGTCCCTTGATCGTCCGGAGCTGCTGCCCCTTCTCGTCCAGCCGCGGAATCGAGTCGATGAGACCCATCGTGTACGGGTGCGCCGGCTTGGCGTACAGGTCGTACACGTCGGCTTCCTCGACGATCCGGCCCGCGTACATGACCGCGATCCGGTCCGCGACGTCGGCGACCACGCCGAGGTCGTGGGTGATCAGGATCATGCCCATCTGCCGCTCACGCTGAAGCTCGGCGAGCAGGTCCATGATCTGGGCCTGCACCGTCACATCGAGTGCCGTGGTCGGCTCGTCCGCGATCAGCACCTCCGGGTCGAGCGCCAGCGACATCGCGATCATCGCGCGCTGCCGCATGCCACCGGAGAACTGGTGCGGGTAGTTGCTGAACCGGCTCTTGGCGTTCGGGATCTTGACCTGGTCGAGCATCTCGATCGCACGCTTCTTGGCCTCGGAGCGGCCCATGCCCCGCCGCACCCGGAACTGCTCGGCGATCTGGAACCCGACCGTGAAGACCGGGTTCAGAGCGGAGAGCGCGTCCTGGAAGATCATCGCGATGCCCTCGCCGCGGATGCGGCGGCGCTCCTCGTTGGACATGCGGAGCATGTCCCTGCCGTGGAAGCGGACCTGCCCGCCGGTGACGAACCCGGGCGGGGTGTCGAGGATGCCCATGATGGTCTGCGCCGTGACGCTCTTGCCGGAGCCGGACTCGCCGAGCACGGCGAGGGTCTCCCCCGCGTCGACGTGGTACGTGACCCCGTTGATGACCTTTGCGACGCCGTCCCGGGTGCGGAACTCCACCCGCAGGTCGTCGACCTCGAGCAGCCGGCCGGAGGGACGTCCGGACCCGCCGGATCCCGGCGCGGACTGCTCGGACACGAGAATGTCGGACAACTGGATCTCCCCTAGCGGAGTTTCGGATCGAGGGCCTCGCGGACCGCCTCACCGAGCATCACGAAGCTCAGCACGGCGACGACGAGGAACGCGGCGGGGAAGAACACCAGCCCCGGGGCGACCCGGATGAAATCCTGCCCTTCGCTGATCATGATCCCCCAGGACACCACCGGCGACCGCAGGCCAACGCCCAGGAACGACAGGGTGGCCTCGGCGCCGATGAACGAGCCGACCATGATCGTGCCGTAGACCAGCAGCGGTGCCAGGCAGTTCGGCAGCAGGTGCTTGAGGATGATCCGGCCGGTGCCGGCACCCAGCGCGCGGGCCGCCACGATGTAGTCGGCCTCCTTGGTGGCGAGCACCGAGGAACGCATCAGCCGCATCACGACCGGCCAGCTCAGCACGATCAGCGAGGTGGTCACCAGGGCCATGATCTCGCCCTTGCTGTTGGTGCTGCCCGACCCGTTGAACGTGGTCAGGATGACGATCGCACCGAGCACGAAGGGCAGGCCGAAGAAGACGTCGGCGATCCGGCTGAGCAGACCGTCGACCCAGCCACCGCGGTAGCCGGCGATGATGCCCATGGTGCCGCCGACCAGCAGGGTGCCGATCACGGAGAGCACGGCGACCTGGATGGAGGCGCTCGCACCATAAATGACCCGGGCGTAGACGTCCCGACCCTGCAGGTCGTACCCGAACCAGCCGTCCTCGCCCGGCTTGACGAGGCTGCGCGACAGCGTGCCGTTCACCGCGTCGCCCGGGGCGAACAGGGACGGGAACGCCGCCATCAGCAGGAAGATCACGATCAGCGTGGCCGAGATCCAGAACAGCGGCTTGCGCCGCAGGTCCCGCCAGGCGTCACCGAGCAGCCCACGCGGCTTTTCGTTGACCTGCGGCACCCCCGCGGGAGCGGGGTTGTCGGTCGGATGCGCGGCAGGGGTGCTGACGATCGATGCGGTACTCGGGTCACTCATAGCGGATCCTCGGGTCCAGGGCGGCGTAGAGCAGGTCAACCAGCAGGTTCATCAAGAGATAGACCAGCACCAGGACGACCACGATCCCTACCACGGTAGCGCTCTCTTTGGTGACGATCGCGCGGAAGACCTGGCGTCCGATTCCGTTGATGCCGAAGATGCCCTCGGTGACGATCGCGCCGCCCATCAGGGCGCCCAGGTCGGTGCCGAGCAGGGTCACCACCGGAATGAGCGAGTTACGCAGCAGGTGCACGCCCACCACCCGACGCATCGGGAGGCCCTTGGCGATGGCGGTACGCACGTAGTCGGCACGGCGGTTCTCCGCGATGCTCGTTCGCGCCACCCGGGCTATGTACGCCACTGACGCGCTACCGAGCACGAAGCCCGGCACGATCAACTCGGAGATCCGCATCTCGGAGGAGACGGTCGGCTTGATGATGCCCCACTGCACGCCCAGCAGCCACTGGAGCACGAAGCCGACGACGAAGACCGGCAGCGCGACCAGGAAGAGCGTGGAGACCAGGACCAGGTTGTCCAGGAAGCCGTTGCGCCGCAGACCGGTCAGCACGCCTGCGCCGAGGCCGATCACGGCCTCGATGGTGAGCGCCACCAGGGCCAGCTTCAGGGTGTTCGGGTACGAGGTCAGGATGATGTCACTGATCTCGCGCGACGAGAACGTCTGGCCGAAGTCGCCCTGCATCAGGTTCTTCATGTAGCTCGCGTACTGCACGAAGACGTTCTGGTCCAGGTTGTACTTCTCGGTCATGAAGGCGATGTACTGGTCCGGGCAGCGGCGCTCACCGCACTTGCCGGCGAAGGGATCGCCCGGAACGGCCCAGACGAGCCAGTAGATCAGGAACGTCGTACCGATGAAGACCGGCACGAGTTGGAGTAGCCGTCTCAACAGATAACGGCCCATGGGGTGGTCCTCCAGACAAGGGGCGCGTCGGGCGGCCGACACGGTGGTGACAACGTTGCGAGTGCAGTGTTGTAACACCCACTCGCGGAACGGCCCCGGGTCGGGCTCACCGGATGTGGCGAGCCCGACCCGGGGTCAGACCGTTCGGATCAAAGCACGACCGAGGTGATGTCGAGCTCGCCGACGTTGTTCAGCTCGAGCTTCTTGATCTTCTCCGAGTGGCCGGACTGCTGACCGTAGAAGTAGATCGGGATGCTCGGGACGTCCTGGTCGACGATCGCGACGGCCTTGGCGAACTCCTCGTGCGAGGCCTCCAGGCTCGGCGCGGCACCGGCCGTCTTGGCCGCGGTGTCGACGTCCTTGTTGCTGTACAGGCCGTCGTTCGAGGAGCCGCCCGTCACGTAGAGCGGGTTGACCCAGTTCTCCACGTCCGGGTAGTCCTGCTGCCAGGCGGCACGGTACGGGCCGGCCATCTTGTGCGCGTTGATGTTCGCGCGGAAGACCGCGAAGGTCGGCACACCCTCGGCCCGGGCGTTGATGTTGAGGTTGGTCTTGACCTGCTGCGCAACCGCGTCCATCCAGCCCTTGTGGCTCGAGTCGGCGTTGTAGTAGAAGACCATCTCACCGGTGAAGCCACCGGCCTCGGCGAGGAGCGCCTTGGCCTGGGTCGGGTCGAACTTGCAGGCGGTGCAGTTGCCCGGCTTGGCGCCCGGGGTGAGCGGGTTCGCCCAGCTGTCGGCCGGCTTGCGGGTGCCGAAGAAGATCTTGTCCGAGATCTCCTGCCGGTCGATCGCCAGCGACACGGCACGACGCAGCTTCGGGTTCTTGAAGCGCGCGTCGTAGGTCGGGAACGCGATCAGCGCGGTCGACGGCGTGGTGGTCGAGAGGCCCCGCTCACCGAGGTCGGTCTTCCACTTGTCACCGGCGAGCGCCGAGGTGGGGACCGTCTCCATGAAGTCGAGGTTGTTGGCCAGCAGGTCGTTGTAGGCCGCCGTCTCGTCCTGGTACAGCTTGACGTCGACGTCCTTGAGCTTCATCTTGTCGCGCAGGTTGTAGTCGTCGAAGCGGGTCAGCTTGACGAGGACGTTGTCCTCCCACGACACGAACTTGACCGGGCCGTTGCCGATCGGGTTCTTGCCGAACTCTTCCGGCTTCTGCGTGAAGAACTTGTCCGGCAGCGGCATGAAGGCGCTGTAGCCGAGCTTGGTCGGGAACACTGCGGTCGGCGCGGCCAGGGTGACCTCGAAGGTCTGGTCGTCGACGATCTTCAGGCCGGACATCTTGTCGGCCTTCGGCGTCGGGGCCTTCTGCGGCTTGTCCGGGCCGTCCGGGTCCGAGGTGTAGGTGTCCTCGAAGCCCTGGATGTCCGAGAAGAAGGTGCCGTTCTGCGCGCCGTTCGGCGAGTACGCGGCCCAGTTCCAGGCGTCGACGAAGTTCTTCGACTTCACCTCGGTACCGTCGTGGAACTTGGTACCCTTCTTGATCTTGATGGTGAAGACCTTGGAGTCCTTGGTGTCGATGGACTCGGCCAGCGCGTTGCGCGGGGCCCCACCGTCGTTCGGGTACTCGACCAGGCCCGTAAACAACCAGTCGATGATCTTGCCACCGCCGGTCTCCGTGGTGTTCGACGGGACCAGCGGGTTCTCCGGCTGGACGCCGTGGATGACGATCGCGCCGTCCGTGCTGGCGGCGGCGTCGCCGTCACCGTCACTGCTCGAGCAACCGCTCGCGACAAGCGCGGCAGCCGCGCTGAGCGCAATTGCGCTCGTCGCCCGCTTCGAGACTCTCATTCCGAGGGGCCTCCTCTTTCTCAAACCTGGTTCCGTCGTGGGTTTCACGCACGTTTGGGGGTGACACCGCCCGACCACCCCAGGGCGCGGGTCGCCGGGACCACAGGGAAGTTGGGGACACCCCTGATGATGTTCCGATCCGCCGGGCTCCCCACCCGCCGAGACGCGACGCGGCGCAGGCGACACAGCCACGAACCGCCGCGAAAACAGCGAAGGTCGTGGTCGTGGAGCGTACGGAGTGCCGCACAACGAGGGTGAGGTGCTGCCACTGTGACACCCACCGGCCTCTTCCGTGAAGGTGCCGTTATCAAGCCGTTAGTTGCCCGCCATGTTGCCGATACTTGAAAAATGATCATAAAGCGGTCGGCTCAGACAGCTCTGACCAGGTAGGACGTGGCCCAGCAGGGCGTCGGACTGAGCGTGGCCTTGGCTCCGACGACCTTTCCCGCGCCCACGTCCGTGCGTTTTGCAGCCCGTCGCGGGCTCGTCATATCTGCCCATTTGGACGATGTCGACGTCGGCTGCACGGGCACCATCACCGACTGCGTGGACGAGGGCGCTCGGGCCGGCTGTCTGATCATCGCAGCGGCGACAACGCTGACCGCGGGTGCCGACGACAGCGGCCCCGGGCCCGCGCGGAGCGGAACCGGGGCCGGGAGGTGTGCCAGATCACACGAGTCGGCGGTCCGCCGCCCAGCGGGAAAGCTCGTAGCGGTTGGACATCTGCAGCTTGCGCAGCACGTTCGACACGTGCGTCTCCACCGTCTTGATGGAGATGAACAGCTCCTTCGCGATCTCCTTGTACGCGTACCCCCGGGCGAGCAGCCGCAGCACCTCGCGCTCACGGTTGGTCAGCTGGTCCAGCTCGGGGTCGGCCACCGGCGCGTCCGGCCGGGCCGCGAAGGCGTCCAGCACGAAGCCGGCCAGCCGAGGGCTGAACACCGCGTCGCCATCGGCGACCCGGCGGATCGCCGCAGCCAACTCGTCCGGGGAAATCGTCTTGGTGACGTAGCCCCGGGCACCGGCGCGGATCAACCCGATCACGTCCTCCGCAGCGTCGGAGACGCTCAACGCCAGGAACTTGACCTGCGGGTGGGTGCGCCGCATCGCCTCCAGCACCGCCCGGCCGCCGCCGTCGGGCATGTGCACGTCGAGCAGCACCACGTCCGGGCCGGTGGCGGCGATCCGGGTGACCGCCTCGGCCACCGTGCTCGCCTCGCCCACCACCTCGACGTGGGCGCCCAACTCGGCACGCACCCCGGCTCGGAACATGGCGTGGTCGTCCACCAGGAACACCCGCAGCCGTTCGGGGCGGGCGTCCACCGCGTCGGGCTGCTCCATCGGCTGCTCGGCCATGGTCATTTGTTCCTCTCCGCTGCGGACGAGTCCCGGGTGATCGGCAGGATCAACCGGACCTCGGTCCCCTCCCCCGGGCCGGACCGGATCTCGGCCCGTCCGCCGTGCCGCTTCATCCGCCCGATGATCGAGCCGCGTACGCCGTGCCGGTGGTCCTCCACGGTATCCGGATCGAAGCCCGCGCCCCGGTCCCGGACGAAGACGCTGACCTGATCGGGCTCCACCTCGGCGTAGAGCGACACGGTCTGCACCCCTGCGTGCCGGGCCGCGTTCACCAGCGCCTCCCGCGCCGCGGCGACCAGCGCGCCGACCCGCTCGTCGGTCTCCCGATCACCGACCACCACCGCCTCCACCGTGATCGCGAAAGTGTCCTCGACCTCGGCCGCAGCCTGCTCCAGCGCCGCGGCGAAGCGCTCATTTGGTGAGGCCGTGGGCTTGTAGAGCCAGTTCCGCAACGAACGTTCCTGCCCCCGGGCGAGCCGCTGCACCGTCTTGACGTCGCTGGCGTTGCGCTGGATCAGGGCCAGCGTGTGCAGCACCTGGTCGTGCACCATCGCGGCCAGCTCGGCCCGTTCCTGCTCGCGGATGCGCCCCTCACGCTCCGAGCGGAGCTGGCTGTACGTCCGCCAGAGCACCGGTGCGGCGACCACGCCGACCCCGGCCAGCCCGACCAGGGCGAAGATCACGCCGTTGATCACCGCGTCGAAGTTCTGCGCCGGCGAGTAGACCGCCGCGACGCCGATGATGCCGACCGCGACCAGCACCCCGCCGCCGATGAACCGGAGCACGAACGCCCGCCGGTCGCTCTCCTCGACGACCGCGCCCAGCCAGGGCACCGGCGTGTCGCCCCACCGCCGCCGTCGCTCGGGCGCGGACTGGTGCCAGATCACCCCGGCGCCGACCGCGATGATCGCCACCAGCCAGCCGGCGGTGCCCGCCGCGCCCACCGAGTCGAACACCATGACCTGGATCAGCAGGACTCCGAGCCCGATCCCCACGAACGGCAGAAGCTGGGCCACGTCACGGCGGGGCGGCACCGCGGTGTCGCCGGGCCGCAGCGGCACCACCGCCCAGAAGGCCGCGTAGAGCAGCAGGCCGAGCCCACTCAGCCCGAGCAGCACCATGAACGCGACCCGCACCCGCAGCACCGAGATGCCGAGGTGGTCGGCGATGCCGGCGGCGACGCCGGCGGCCATCCGATGCTCGGGGGCGCGGTAGAGGCGCGGAGGTGGAGTCACGGTGCTGATCGGATGCTCCCTGGTCACGGTGGCGGTCGAGGTCGGTGAATCCGATCGTCACACGCTCCGACGTCCCTCGACCACGGGGACGCCCCCGACATTCCGGCCGCCCGGATCTCAGGGTGGGGTCAGGGTCGGGTCCTGAGGTCGCTCGGGCGACCCGGGCAGCAGGATCGAAGCATGACCGAGGAAGCTGCCCCGCCGCCCCGACCCGGGACGGCACAGCCGGGTGGTGCAACACCGCCCCCGCCACCCACGACACCCGCTGACTGGACCGAGCCCACCCGGTTCGGCCCGTCCACCGGCGGGTTCGGCGACGCCCACCCCACACCGGGTGACCCGGCCAGTTCCGGCTACGGGGCCGGCTACGCGCCAGGCGCCGGCTACGGGCCCGGCGGGACCGGGGGCGGCGGGACGCCACCCGGGCCGTCCGCGCCGCTGGGGGGCGCCGGCTTCACCTCGCGGTACGGGCTGGTCCGTCCTCGGGAGGGGCGTTACCTGGCCGGCGTCTGCGCGGCGATCGGACGCGCCACCAACACCGATCCGGTGCTGTGGCGGGTGCTGCTCGCGGTGCTCGGGTTCTTCGGCGGCATCGGCATCCTGGTCTACGTCGCCGCCTGGCTGATCATCCCGAACGAGGGCGACACCGCCTCTCCGGTGGAGTCCATGCTCGGGCGCGGTCGGTCCAGCATGTCACCGGTGACTGTGATCATCCTGGGCATCCTGGTCGCGGCCAGCTTCGGCTACATCGTCACCGACGCCTTCCGCGCGGTGCTGCTCGGCGCGGCCATCCTGATCGGCGGTGCGCTGCTGCTCAACCGGGACAGCCGAGGGCCGCAGGCCGGCGCACCGGCCGGGCCGACGCCCACCGGTCCGCCACCCGGGCCCGTACCGCCGGTGGTCTGGCCAGCGCCTGAGCACGCCGCCGCGCAGCCCGCCAGCGGTCCGGCGTACGCCACCGCCGGTGGCTCACCGACCGTCCCCGGCCCGGTCTCCGGCGCACAGCCCGCCACCGCTCCGCAGCCGTTCACGAGCACACAGCCGGTCTCCGGCGCGGAATCGGTCGCCGGGGTCCGTCCGGTGACCGGCGGCAGCCCGGCGTACGCCCAGCCGGCCGACCCGACGGTCGCCGAGGCCGATTGGCTGGCATCCGGTCCCGCCACGTCGGGCTGGCCGACGACCGGTACGCCCAGCGCCAGCTGGCCGTCAGCACCGGTGACCGCCGTTCCCGCGACCGGCTATCCGGTCAGCGCGCCGCCGCCACCGGCTGGGTACCGCCCCCCGTTCGCGCCGCACGGCCCGTACGCCGCACCGGCCCCGGCGCCGGCTCCGCCGCCCAAGCCACCGAAGCCGCCCAAGCGGCCCAAGGAGCGATCGCCGCTCGGCGCGGTGACCTTCTCACTGATCTTCCTGGCCCTCGGCGTGGTCGCCCTGCTCGACCTGCTGGACGTCTTCGACGTCGCCCCGTCCGCGTACTTCGCGGCCGCGTTGGCCACGATCGGGCTGGGGCTGCTGGTCGGCACCTGGTTCGGCCGGGCCCGCTGGCTGATCGCGCTCGGCCTGGTGACCGTCGCGGCGTTGGGCACGGCGACGGTCGCCGAGTCCTACGACCGGATCCGAGGCGTCGACGGCGCGGTCACCTGGGCACCTACCGACTACCGCGATGTCGCCGACCGGTACGAGAACAGCTTCGGTGACGCGGTGCTCGACCTGCGCGCGATCGACTTCGCCAAGCAGGATGCGCAGGTGACCGTGGCGATCAACTTCGGTGCGGCGACCGTGGTCGTGCCCCCGAACGTGGACGTCACCACGGTGGCCGACGTCAACGCGGGCGACGCCACGATCTTCGGCAACCGGTCCGGCGGGTTGGACGGCCGCCTGCGGGAGTTCACCGACGTCGGCGCCGACGGGCCCGGTGGCGGCAAACTGCGCCTCTACATCCATGTCAATGCCGGCAACCTGGAGGTGACCCGGTGAAGGCCCACCGTACGGACCTACTGTCATTCGCCTTCGGACTGGTCTTTCTGGGGCTGTCCGCCTGGTGGCTCCTCGCCCAGTTGCTCGGGCTCGCGCTGCCGCCGGTCGGCTGGTTCCTGGCCGGTGCGCTGATCCTGATCGGGATCTTCGGGCTGGTCGGCGCGCTGCGCTCCGGCCGGCCCGGCCAGCCGGAGCCGACCGCCACGGTCGCCGGCGCCGAGCCCGTGGCGCCCACGTCTGGGGCGGGCCTGCCAACGCCCACCGCGAGCATGCCGGCGTCCACCGCGAGCCTGCCGGTCTGGGAGGGCGAACGCTCCACCGTGGACGCCTTCCCGCCGAGGCCGGCACCTGAGGCACCGACCACGGAGATGCCCACCTCTTCAGCACCGGACACGGAGCAGATCCACCCGGCCTGGCTGGCCCACCAGCCGTCCGACGCGGACACCACCGCAACCGCGGGGCAGCCGGTCGGCGTGGAGGCGGACGAGTCGACCCGGGTCGTCCACCCGGTCGAGCCGGCCACCGACCAGCCGACGGTCGAGCGGGAGGACCGGCGGGAGCCCTGACGGCGCGCCTGCCCGCGTTCAGCTTCTGCACCGCCACGGCGATGCGGCCGGCGCGGGCAGGCGCATATGCTGACCGGTGGAGATTTCGCCTCCGCCGGCCGGCCCGTCCCGCCATGGCGGTCCCGCCGCGATTCCCGTCTCTACCCCGTCAGGAGCCCGCCCGACATGACCCAGTCCCCCGCCGTGCGTACCACCGGTCGGTCCGGTCCGGTCCGCATCGGCGAGCGAGCCGCCCGTACGCTCGTCACCGAGCTGGCCAGGATCAACGATCCGAAGGCCGCCCTGCTGGTCGGCGCGAGCCCGGACTCCGCGGTGCTGGCCGCGGCGATCGAGGCGCTGCTCCCCGGTGACCGGCTCACCGTGGTGCCCACCGAGACGTCCGGGGCCGCCGTGCTCCGCGACCACCTCACCGCCCAGGGTCAGTGGGTCGCTGACCGGGTGCGGGTGGTCGACTCGCTGGCCGACGCCGAGGCCGTCGGGGTCGTCATCGCCGGCGAGGTGTTCACCGGCACCGCCGAAGAGACCCGCAGCGGCATCGAGGGTCTCGCCAAATACCTCGCCGACGGCGCGGTGCTCAGCGTGGCCACCACCGCCACGCCCGGCCGGACCGCCGGCGCCGCCGCCGAGCTGGCCCGGCAGGACGCCCTCTACGGTGTCGGGGCCGACCTGGTGCTGCGCAACACGCCGCCGGTACGGGTGTACCGGCTGCGGTTCACCCCGGCCACTCCGGCCGCGGCGGACCGGCTCGCCCCGGCGTACCGGCCGTCGAGCGTGCCGCTCACCCGCAGCATGCACATCGACTCCAACGGGGTGGCGGCCGCGGGCATCACGCTGGGCCTGGCCGCGCTGGCCCGGATGGCCCGGCCCTCGTCCAAGCTCTGGCTGTTGCCGGCGCTGGCCGCCGGCCCGGTCGCCGCGTTCTTCCGCGACCCGGAGCGGGACGTGCCGGAGGACCCGTCGGCCGTGGTCGCCAGCGCGGACGGGCAGGTCCTGTCGGTGCAGCGGCTGCACGACGAGCGTTTCGGCGACGGCGAGTGGCTGCGGATCGCGGTCTTCCTGTCGGTGCTGGACGTGCACGTCAACCGGGCGCCGGTGGCCGGCAAGGTGGTGGACTACTTCGTCGCCGACGGCGGCTTCGTCAACGCGATGAAGCCGGACGCCGAGCACAACGTGGCCGCGTACACCGTGCTGGACACTTCCCGCGGCACGGTGGTGGTCGCACAGCGGACCGGGCTGATCGCCCGCCGGATCGTGCAGCGCGCGCCGATCGGCGCCCTGCTCGCGAAGGGCGAGCGCTTCGGGCTGATCCGGTTCGGCTCACGGACCGACGTCTACCTGCCCGCCGAGGCCACCGACCCACTGGTCGGGCCGGGCGACAAGGTGGTCGGTGGGGCCACGGTCATCGCCCGCTGGCGCTGACCGACCGCAACGACGAAACGGGGCGCCGCTGACAGCGGCGCCCCGTTTCGCTTGCTCAGATCACGCGGTACGACGCTGCCGCAGCCAGAGCACCGGCCCGCTGACCAGGTAGCCCACCACGATCAGGGCGAACGTGAGTCGAACGTCGACCAGCGCGCCGATCACCGGGGCCAGCCAGAGCCACGGCGGCAGCTTGACCAGGCGGGCGAGCTTCGCGTACGGGAAGCTGGAGACCATCGCGAAGGCGAGCAGCGCCACCCCGGCGACCAGCACGGCGCCGGGCACCGGCAGGCCGATCGCGACGGTCACGGCGAGCACCGCGGCCGCCATGGTGGTGGGCACCCCGCAGAAGAAGCGGCCGTCCTTCGGCGACACGTTGAACCGGGCCAGCCGGATCGCCGCACACGCGGCGACCAGAGCGCAGGCGACCGCTGCGGCGGCCGTCGAGACGGAACCGGCGAGCGAGGCGTAGACCACGACCGGTGCGGCGAGGCCGAACGAGCACATGTCGGCCAGCGAGTCCATCTGTGCGCCGAACGGGCTGGCCACGCCGAGCCGACGGGCCAGCGCGCCATCCAGACCATCGAAGCCGACGCAGGCGATCAGGCAGAGCGCGGCGATGCGCACCTCGCCCTGCATGGCCAGGAAGATGGCCAGCATGCCGAGCATCAGGCTGGCCAGGGTGCAGGCGTTGACCAGGCCGAACTTCATCCGGCGGGCGGTGGTGCGCTCGCCGGGGAGCAGTGGGATCGACCGGGCGGACGCCTCGTCGGTGTCCGCAACCTGCGGGAACGCGGGGCTGACCGGCATGACCGCTTCGATCTCCGACGGGTTGACACCGAGTGTGGATCGGCCGAGTCGGTCCAGGCCGTAGCGACGGCGCTGCCGGTCGGCGTACCGGTGCTCGGGCAGCGCCACATCGGTGGTACGCAGGTCGTCGTCGCGGCGACCCACCCGAACCAATAGCACCTGGCGGGCGAACGTGCTGCTGCGGCGCAACCGGCCCGCCCAGCGACGCCCTGCGGGGCGCGGACTGTCAGTCGTACGACGCCGGCGCCATGGGGCTCTCGGCACGTTTTCCTCCATCACCGGATCGGCTGGCCGCCTGTGGGGCGGGTGTCCGGCTGTCTCGTGCCGGACCTTGCGTGACCCGGCAGCCGTTTTGCGGAGTACACCATCGCATAGGGGAACAGGACTTGGCGATAGCTGCCGGCGGTACTTCCATCTGGCCTAAACCGCGCGAACCGCTCTCTTATTCCCATCCCGGGCTTCATCGCCCGTTTCCTCCACCATTCCCTCCTTTGACTGTACCGGAGGGGGCCCATGTCGGCTCGATGAGCCAGGAGCTATCAGCCCTGATGTCCGATTGCTGAGGCAGCGACCCTGGTCAACGGCAGGTCCGCGGCCTGAGCCGGGGTGAACCAACCCGCCCGCGCCGTCGAGCCACCGGCGGACTCGGTCACCACCGCGTCGGTTGGTACGTCGACGAGCACCCGATAGATCACCCGGACCCCGTGCCAGTCCAGTGGACGGCCCTCCGGCCCGTACGCCGCCGGGTTGTGCAGATTGTCGACGCCGAGCAACTCGACGATCCGGCCGACCTGGCCACCCTCCTCGACCAGCTCACGGAGCAGCCCGACGGTCGGCTGTTCGCCGTGATCGGTGCCGCCACCGGGCAGGTGCCACTGGCCGGCCCCGGGATAGCCGTTGGCGATCTGGGTGAGCAGGATCCGCCCGGCCGGATCGGTGACCAGCCCGTACGCCCCGAAGCGCAGCCGACGGTCCGGGTGCGGCGGTGGGAACGGGTCGGTCCTGCGGTGCGTTCCGGCCGCGATCGGGCTGGCCGGCAGGCCGAGAAGTTCGGCGCTGAACGGCGCCAGCGGCAGCCGGGCCGCCTCGGCCGGGGTGATCCAGCGCGCCTGATCGGTCTGGCCGCCCGTGGCGTTGCGCAGCCCACCGCCGCGCGCGGTCAGGTCGAACAGCAGCCGGTCGGTGTGTAGCGCCACGTCGAGCTCCGGGTACGCGGTCACGTCGGCGACCGCCGCGCGGAGCCGGTCCACCGTCACGGCCAGCCCGGTCTCGCTGGCGATCGACCGCACCACGGCCTGCTCCGGATGCTCGGCATGCGCGACCTCACCCCCCGGCAGCCGCCACGAGCCCGGAACCTCGCCCTCGGGCCCCTGCCGAACCAGCAAAATCCGCCCAGAGTCCCAAAGAACCCCGAAACACCCCACCCGCCGCAGTTCCACCGGCCCCGCTCCCCGTCCCCGCGCGCCCGTCACGCGTGCCTGCCACCCGTCGATCATGAAGTTATCGCCGTCCATCTCGGCGTGTCCTGACAATAACTTCATGATCGACGCGGGAGGCGGGGCCGGGGCCCTCGGGAGAGGAAAGGGGTCTAGGTCAGTTGGGCTGCTTGGACTGCTTCGGCGGTCACCTCGGTCAAATGGTGGGTGGGGAGGGCGCCCAGCTCCTCGCGGCCGAACCAGCGGGCCTCGCAGGTGGAGCCGCCCACGTCGGCGATCGTCAGCGGGTTGGGCTGGTCGACCACCACCCGGTAGAAGGCGCGGACCCCGTGCCAGTCGATCGGGTAGCCCTCCGGGCCGAGCGAGGCGGCATCCCGATGGCTGGCGACCCCGAGCAGCTCGACCAGGCGACCGGTCTGCCCGGTCTCCTCGACCAGCTCCCGGATGAGTGCCGCGCCGGGCTGCTCGCCGTAGTCGGTGCCCCCGCCGGGCAGGTGCCAGCAGCCGGCACCCGGGTAACCGGCGGAGATCCGGGTGAGCAGCACCCGACCGGCCGGGTCGGTGCACACCGCGTACGCGGCGAAGCGCTGCGCCCGGTGCAGGCCGTCCGGGCCGGGCACCGCGTAGAAGGAGGGGAACTCGGGCGCCTCGTCGGGCACCACGTCGGCCGAGGACGCGGGCAGCCCGAGGGCCCGCGCGGTGAACGAGCGCAGCGGCAGCGTGCGCGCCTCGTCGAGCGTGTACCAGCGGGCCAGGTCGGTGGGGCGCTCGCCGACCCGGTCGACCAGTGTGCCGCCGCGCACCGCGACCCGGTAGATCAGCCGGTCGGTGTGGATGGTGATGCCCCGCTCCGGCAGCGCCCGCATGTCCGCGAGCACATCGGCCAGGCCCGAGACGGCGACGGACAGGCCCGTCTCGGCAGCGGTCTCCCGGACCACCGTGTGGTTCGGGTCCTCGCCGTGGTCGACCGCCCCGCCCGGCAACGACCACGTGCCGGGGGTGCCGGAGCGCTCCGATGCGCGGACCAGCAACACTCGGCCCTCTGAATCAGCACAAACTGCGTATGCCGCGATCCTGCGGAGCGGCTCCAGCAAGGTGGTCACGGGAGCAAATTCTCCCCGGGCCGAGTTACCGGAACGGAAAAGAGTCAGATTCCTGACTCTTCGCTACCCGCTAAGGGATCGGTCAGGGTAAGGATCCGGGCGGTCACCGAGGGCGGGCCGGGCACCGGCGCGGACCGTGGAGACATGACATCCACCACCGCTCCCCACGCGCCGTACAAGCAACTCCGACGCCCCAACACCGACCGCATGGTGGCCGGGGTCGCCAGCGGTCTCGGCCGCTACTTCGCCGTCGACCCCACCCTGGTCCGAGTGATCTTCGCGGTCAGCGGTCTGCTCACCGGTGGGCTCGCGCTGCTCGCGTACCCGATCATGTGGTTCCTGATGCCCGAGGAGCCCGCCAACGCACCGGCCTGGCCGCACCCAACGCCCCAAGGCCCGCCGCCCCCACCGTCGATCTAGGGAAAATCGCCGCTAGTCGATATTCCATCGCGACGATTTCCCCTAGATCGACGCCGAGGGGGCGCGGGAGGGGGCGCGGGGGGCGCGGGAGGGGGCGCGGGGGTTACTCCCACTCGATGGTGCCCGGCGGCTTGCTGGTTACGTCCAGCACCACCCGGTTCACCTCGGCGACCTCGTTGGTGATCCGGGTGGAGATCCGGGCCACCACCTCGTAGGGCAGCCGCGACCAGTCGGCGGTCATCGCGTCCTCGCTGGAGACCGGGCGCAGCACCACGGGATGCCCGTAGCTGCGCCCGTCACCCTGCACACCGACGCTGCGTACGTCGGCGAGCAGCACCACCGGGAACTGCCAGACGCCTCGGTCGAGGCCGGCGGCGGTCAGTTCCTCGCGGGCGATCAGGTCGGCCTGGCGGAGCAGGTCGAGCCGCTCCTGGTCGACCGCGCCGATGATCCGGATGGCCAGGCCGGGACCCGGGAACGGGTGCCGCCAGATCATCTCCTCGGGCAGGCCCAGCTGCAGGCCGAGCGCCCGCACCTCGTCCTTGAACAGGGTGCGCAACGGCTCGACCAGGGCGAACTTGAGGTCCTCCGGCAGGCCGCCGACGTTGTGGTGGCTCTTGATGTTGGCGGTGCCGGTGCCCCCGCCGGACTCCACCACGTCCGGGTAGAGCGTGCCCTGGACCAGGAACTCCACATCGCCGTGCGCGGCGACCTCGCGGGCGGCGGCCTCGAAGACCCGGATGAACTCCCGGCCGATGATCTTGCGCTTCTGCTCCGGGTCGGTCACCCCGGCCAGCGCGCCGAGGAACCGGTCCGCCGCGTCGACGACCTTCAGCTTGATGCCGGTGGCCGCCACGTAGTCCTTCTCCACCTGCTCGGCCTCGCCGGCGCGCAGCAGGCCGTGGTCGACGAAGACGCAGGTGAGCTGGTCACCGACCGCCTTGTGCACCAGCGCGGCGGCGACCGCCGAATCCACCCCGCCAGAGAGGCCGCAGATGACCTCCTTGTCGCCGACCTGGGCGCGGATCCGGGCCACCTGCTCGTCGATGATGTTCTCAGACGTCCAGGTCGGCTCGATCCCGGCGATGTCGTACAGGAAGCGGGTCAGCATCTCCTGGCCGTGCGCGGTGTGCCCAACCTCCGGGTGGAACTGCACCCCGGCCCGGCGCCCGGCCAGGTCCTCGAATGCGGCCACCGGCGCGCCCGCCGACTCGGCGGTCACCGTGAAGCCCTCGGGGGCCTCGGTGACGGCGTCACCGTGGCTCATCCAGACCGGCAGGTCCGCCGGGAGATCGCGGAGCAGTACGCCGGGCTCGAGGAGGCGGGGGCGCAGCGGGGTGCCGCCGTATTCGCGGTTGCCGGTCTTCGCGACGGTGCCGCCCAGCGCCTGGGCCATCGCCTGGAAGCCGTAGCAGATGCCGAATACCGGCACGTCGGCGCTGAACAGGCCGGCGTCGATCTGCGGGGCATCGGGCGCGTAGACGCTGGAGGGGCCGCCGGAGAGGATGATCGCGGCCGGGTTCTTCGCCAGCATCTCGGCGACCGGCATCGAGTGCGGCACGATCTCGGAGTAGACCTTCGCCTCGCGGACCCGGCGCGCGATGAGCTGGGCGTACTGGGCTCCGAAGTCCACCACAAGGACGGGGCGAGGCAGGCTCATGTGCACAAAGCCTACCGAGTGTCACGGCCGGGTCTGGCGCGGGCCCGCCCTCCGGCGCGCCACGGAGGCGGCTCCGGGCACAGCGGCCAGTCGGGAGACCCCTAGCATCGACGCGGGGCGTTGACGGCAGGACGGGAGGGCGGGTGTGACCGAGGTGACCGTACGGCCCTTCCGGGACACCGACGCCGAGCCGCTGGCCGTGCTCGTCGCCCGGTGCCTGAGGGAGGTCAACAGCCGCGACTATCCGGCCGACCTGATCGAGCGGATGTGCGCGCACTTCGATGCCGCCCGCTTCCGCGAACTCGCCGCCGTCCGGGAGGTGTTCGTTGCGGAGCAGGAAGGGCAGGTGGTGGGCACCGTGTCCCGGGACGGCAACAAGGTCTACACGATGTTCGTCGATCCGGACCGCGTCGGCCGGCGTGTCGGCCGCCAACTCATGCACCACATCGAGAGGTTGGCCAGCGCCGACGGCCACGACCACATGGAGACCGGTGCCAGCATCACGGGGCACGGCTTTTACCACCGTTTGGGCTACCACGACGTCCGGGTCAGTGAGACCGACTTCGGGCTCAACTACATCCTCCGCAAGCCGCTGCCCGAGCAGGGGCCCGCGGCAATCCCCTAGGTGTACTGCCGTTCAGATCGAGCCGTCTGCCAATGCGGTTGGCGGCCGCTTAGGCCGCCCAACCATGTGGACAGCGGCCCCTGATTCTGTCCTACGGATCGGGCGCCTGGCATTGACCAAAGGCCAGTTGCGCCACGGCGGTGTCTCACCACAACCCTAGGCGCGCAGCGCGCCCGGAGCATCCGCCGGCACCGCCGGGTTTTGCGGGGGTACGGAGTCCAGGCGGCGGTACGGGGTGGCCAGCGGGGGACGCGGGTCCTTCTCGCCCTTGTTGGGCCAGAAGGACATCGCCCGTTCCGCCTGCGCGGTGATGGTCAGCGAGGGGTTCACCCCGAGGTTGGCCGAGACCGCCGCCCCGTCGACCACGTGCAGCCCTTGGTGCCCGTACACGCGGTGGTAGGGGTCGATCACCCCGTCGGCCGGGGTCGCCCCGATCACCGCCCCGCCCAGGATGTGCGCGGTCATCGGGATGTCGAACGGCTCGGTGAGCGAGCCGCCGGGCGTTCCGCCGATCTCCTCGGCGAGCAGCCGGGCCGCCGTGTTGCCCGCCGGGATCCAGGTCGGACTGGGCGTGCCGTGACCCGGGCCGGTGACCAGACGGCGGCCGAGGGGACCGCGCCGCCACCGGGTGGTCAGCGAGTTGTCCACCGACTGCATGACCAGGGCGATCACCGTCCGCTCCGACCAGCCGCGCACCGACAGCATCCGGGCGGCCAGCCCCGGCTGCCGCACGATGCTGCCCAGCCAGCGCCGGACCCGGTGCGGACCGCCGTCGACCAGCAGCGACTGGAGCAGACCCATGGCGTTGGAGCCGCGCCCGTAACGGACCGGCTCCACGTGGGTCTGCGGGTCGGGGTGGAACGAGCTGGTGATCGCCACCCCCGCGGAGAAGTCCAGCCGCTCGGCCCGCGCGCGCTGGCGCGGCACCGAGGCGCCCAGGATCGCCTCCGAGTTGGTCCGGGTCAGCTCGCCGAGGCGGGGCGAGAGGTCGGGCAGCGCGCCCTCGGCCTTCATGGCGTGCAGCAGCCGCTGGGTGCCGAGCGCACCGGCCGCGAAGACCACCTGGTCGGCGTGGATCACCTGGCGGCGGTGCCGCAGCCAGGCGCCGGTGCGCTCGGTCCGCACCTCGTACCCGCCGTCGGCGACCGGCCGGACGGCCGTCACCGTGGTCAACGGGTGCACCACGGCACCCAGCCGCTCGGCGAGCCACAGGTAGTTCTTGACCAGGGTGTTCTTCGCGCCGTGCCGGCAGCCGGTCATGCACGAGCCGCAGTGCAGGCAGCCGGTGCGCTCCGGGCCGGCGCCGCCGAAGTACGGGTCGGCGACTCGCTCGCCGGGCCGCCCGATGTGCACGCCCACCGGGGTGGCGTGGAAGGTGTGCCCCACCCCCATCCGCTCGGCCACCGCCCGCATGGCCCGGTCCGCGCCGGTGTCCATCGGGTACGTGGTGACGCCGAGCATCCGCTTCGCCTGGTCGTAGTGGCGGGCCAGCTCGTCGTGCCAGTCGGTGATGGCCCGCCACTGCGGGTCGGCGTAGAAGGCCGGCAGCGGCTCGTAGAGGGTGTTCGCGTAGACCAGTGAACCGCCGCCCACCCCCGCGCCGGAGAGCACCAGCACGCCTCCGCCCGAGCGCCGGTCGGCCGGGCGGAGCAGGGTGAGTCGCTGGATGCCGTAACAGCCGAGCTTCGGTGCCCACAGGAAGCGGCGGGCCCGCCAGGACGTCTCCGGGAACTCGTCGTCGGCGAACCGCCGGCCGGCCTCCAGCACCCCGACCGAGTAGCCCTTCTCGGCCAGCCGGAGCGCGGTCACGCTGCCACCGAAGCCGGACCCGATGACGACCACGTCGTACCGCATGAACGCATCATTACCGGTGAGTAGCGCTCGCGCCAGCGGCAGTTTTCGCGCGATCATGCACCGGCCGACCGACCCGACGCCGCCCGGCCGCAACCCGGGGTACCCGTCGGAGCGTTGTTCCGGAGACGGGTGGAAGGAATCCAACATGGTTCTCGGGTCGATGGCACCGCGCCGACGATGGCTCCTGCTGGTGTTGGCGGCCCTCGCCGTCGTCGCGCTGGTCGCGGCCGGGGCGGTGGCGGTCACCAGGCTGACCGGCGACGACAAGCCGGACCGCAACACGCCGGCGGCCGGCTCGCCGAGCGCGTCGCCGCCGGGGACACCCACCCCCAGCCCCACCGGGCCACCCCCGGGTGCCGGCATCACCGGCCCGCTCAACCTGCTGCTGGTCGGGGTGGACACCCGGGTCAGCGTGCCCGGTTGGGAGCCGCACGCCGACGCCGTCCTGGTGCTGCACGTGCCCAAGGGGCTGGATCGGGCGTACCTCTTCTCGCTCCCCCGCGACCTGCTGGTCGACATCCCGGCGTTCCCGAAGTCCGGGTACAAGGGCGGCAAGACCAAACTCACGCACGCGATGAGCTTCGGCAGCCGGGTGCCGGGCAAGCCGAAACAGCCGAGCACCGCCCAGGGGTACGAGCTGCTGCGCAGCACGGTCAGCGGGTACACCGGGCTGCGCTTCGACGCTGGCGCGGTGCTCACCTTCACCGGGTTCGACCGGCTGGTGGACACCCTGGGCGGGGTGGACGTCTACGTCGACCAGAAGGTCGCCTCACTGCACCGCCGGCCGGACGGGAAGTACCGGGAGACCGGGCCCAACGGCTACATCGGCCCGCAGCAGGTCTACGAGAAAGGCAACCAGCACCTCAACGGCTGGCAGGCGCTGGACTACGCGCGGCAGCGTTACATCACCGGCGGCGACTACGCCCGCCAACGCCACCAGCAGCAGCTGGTCCGGGCACTGACCCGCAAGATCCTCGACGAGGGGTTGGCCCGACAGCCGGAGCGGGTCGACCAGGTCGTCGCCGCGCTGGGCGACACCCTGGTGTACACGGGCGGCGGCAAACGGATCATCGATTTCGCGTACGCCCTGGGCGGGTTGCCGGCCGACAAGTTCGTGCTGGTCGGCCTGCCCGGTTCCGGAGTGGGCAAGGGCAGCGCCTACCAGGGCGAACAGCTCACCAGTGTCGGCAAGAAGTTCATCACCGAACTCCGCGCCGGCCGCGCCGACGCCTACCTGGCAGCCAACCCCACCCTGCGCGTCAAGACCTGACCCGGCGTCAGAGGGGCTTGGGGGTTGCGGGCTTCTTGGTGCCGTAGAGCCAGGCGTCGAAGAGAGCGTCGAGTTGCTTACCGGAGATCCGCTCCGCGAGGGCCACGAACTCGGCGGTGGTGGCGGTGCCGTTGCGCTTTTCCGCCGCCCAGGTCTTGACGATCTCGAAGAACGCCTTGTCGCCGACGGCCACCCGCAGCGCGTGCAGGGTCATCCCGCCTCGCTCGTAGACCGAGGCACTGAAGATCTCCCGTACGCCCGGCTTGCCCGGAGGCGTCTTCCACAGCGTCGCGGCCGCGTTGGCGTACTTGGTCTCGAACGCCTGCTCGGCGGTCCGCACGTCGGTGTGCTCGGCCCAGAGCCACTCCGCGTACGTGGCGAAGCCCTCGTTGAGCCAGATGTCCTCCCACTTGGCCAGCGCCACGCTGTCGCCGAACCACTGGTGGGCCAACTCGTGGGCCACCACGCCGGTGTTCTCGCCCTGCTGGAAGAAGCTGGCGGAGTAGACCGGGCGGCTCTGCGTCTCCAGTGCGTAACGGATCCGGCTGTCGGAGACCACCACCCCGCCGTACGCGTCGAACGGGTACGGCCCGAACACGCTCTCCAGGTAGTCGGCCACGGTGACGGTCCGCTCGATCGACGCGTCCGCGGCGCCCTTGGCCACCTTGGTGGTTATCGCGCTGAACACCGGTCGTCCCTTGTGCTCGCCGGTGGTGATCCGGAACTTCCCGATCGCCACGGTGCTCAGGTAGCTGGCCATCGGCGACTTCTCCGACCACTTCCAGGTGGTCCAGCCGCCCTTGCTGGTCTTGCCGCCCGGCACGCCGTTGCTGACCGCCGTCAGACCGTCCGGAACGGTGATCTCGAAGTCGTAGGCCGCCTTGTCCGACGGGTGGTCGTTGACCGGGAACCAGGTGCTCGCCGACTCGGGCTGGCCCAGCGCGATGGCGCCGTCCGACGTGTGCAGGAACCCACCCTCGCCGAGCACCTCGTTCTCCAGCGCCTTCGGCTGCCCCCCGTAGGTGATCTCGGCGACGAACCCGTTACCCGTGATGAGGCCGGCCGCCGGCTTGATCACCAGCTCGTTCCTCTGCCGGGTGTGCGTGGCCGGGGCGCCGTCCACGGTGACCGACTTGACGGTCAGCCCGGCCAGATCCAGGTTGAACGCGGACAGGTCGGCGGTCGCGGTGGCCGTGACGGTGGCCGCGCCCGTCAGCTGGTCCTTGGCCGGGTCGTAGCGCACCTTGATGGCGTACCGCCCGACGTCGTAGCCGCCGTTGCCGTACGTCGGGAAGTAGGGGTCACCGACCCCGGCCGCCCCCGCGGCGAACGTCCGCGGCGTCGGGGACGCGCTCGGCGACGGTGCCCTCGCCTCCGGGTCGCTCGAGTTGCATCCGGACAGTGCGAGCGCCCCGGTCACCAGCAGACCGACACCAACCCGCAGCCCATGCCGCGTCACTCGCATGACGAGCCCTCTCCGTACGGTGGCGGTGGCGGCCCCGCCACCCGCGCGCCCGGCGTCTCTTGACCGGTCGCCGGCGGCAGCCTATCGACAGATGATCACGACCCCGTTACGGCAGCGCGGGTGCCGCGCCCCCCACCAGCCAGGCGTCGAAGAACGAGCGTAGTTGCCGATGGGCGACCCGTTCGGCCAGCGCGACGAAGTCCGCGGTGGTGGCGTTGGCCCCCGCCCGTTCGGTGGTCCAGGTGCGCAGGATGCGGAAGAAGGTGTCGTCGCCGACGGTCCGGCGCAACGCGTGCACGGCGAGTGCGCCGCGCTTGTAGACGGCGGTGCCGAACATCCGCTCCCGACCCGGCTCGACCGACGGTTGCGACCAGTCGGTCTTCGCGTACTGGAGCTCGAAGTTGCGCTGTGCGGTCCGGCCGCCGTCGTGCTCCTCCCACAGCCATTCGGCGTAGCTGGCGAAGCCCTCGTTGAGCCAGATGTCGCCCCACCGGCTCAGTGACACGCTGTCGCCGAACCACTGGTGGGCCAGCTCGTGCGCGACCACACCCGGGTTGGGCTGGTCGCCGGCGAAGAAGGCCGGCCCGTAGACCGGCCTCGACTGGGTCTCCAGGGCATAGCCGACCCGGTCGTCGGCGACCGCGATCCCGCCGTACGAGTCGAACGGGTACGGGCCGAAGCGGCTGGCCAGGAAGTCGACGATCGCCCCGGTACGAGCCAGCGAGCCGGCGGCTCCACCGCTCACCGGCATGCTCGTCGGCACGGCGGTGACCATTGGCCGGCCGGCGTGGGTGCCGGTCACCACCCGGTAGTCACCGATCACCAGGGTGGTCAGGTAGCTGGCCATCGGGGTGCTCTCCGACCAGCGCCAGGTGGTCCAGCCCGCGCTGCTGGTCTTCGGCCCCGGCACGCCGTTGCTCAGCGCGGACAGCCCGTCCGGGACGGTCACCGCGATGTCGTAGCTGGCCTTGTCGGACGGGTGGTCGTTGACCGGGAACCAGGTGGCGGCCGAGTCGGGCTGGCCGACCGCGACCGCGCCGTCGGCGGTGTGCAGGAAACCGCCGCTGCCCAACGCGCCGTCGACGACGGCGGTAGGCACCCCGGCGTACTCGACCGCCACGGTGAACGGTCGGCCGCGCGGCAGCCCGTCCGGCGGGGTCACCACCAGCTCGCCGTCGTCGTGGCGGTACTTCGCCCGGGTGCCGGCGACGGTGACCGCGCCGACGTCCAGCCCGGCCAGGTCCAGGTTGAACCGGGACAGGTCCTGGGTGGCCGTGGCCGTGACGGTGGCCCGGCCGGTCAGCCGGTCGTTCGCCGGGTCGTAGCGGACGTCGAGCTCGTAGTGGGTGACGTCGTAGCCGCCGTTGCCGTGCCCCGGGACGTACGGGTCGCCGGCGTCGGCCGCCCCGGGCCGGAACCCGTCGTGGTCCCCGCGCGTACACCCCGCTCCGCCCACCGTGATCGCACAGGTCAGCGCGGCGACGGCAACGGCCAGGCCGCGGCGGGTCGGAGGCCGTCCGGTCAGGCCCATGCACACTCCTCCCGGTCACGAAGAGCGTAGCCAGCACCATCGGGCGCGAGGCCCGTATCGACGCTCATCAGTTACTTTCGTTGAAACAACCAAAAGTTGGCTTAAATCGATACTTTCTTTTGACTTCGATCGACGTTAGTGTCTGGCTTCAAGCTGTAACACGTTCGGAACATTCGGCTACCACAGGGCCTAGACCCGCCCGAACTCCCGGCCCGGCACGCCGTGGCGGCGGCGTGAAACCGTCCCTTCGCGACCTGACCCTCGTCGCATCTCTGCTGATCGTCATCGACGGCTACCGCCGTCGCGAAAGGTGGAAGACATGCCCGACCACACCGCACCCGACGCCTCATCCCCCGGCCGGCTCAGCCGCCGATCCCTCCTCGCGGCCTCGGCCGGCGCCGCAGCCGCGCTCGGCGCGGCCGGCCTGCCGGTCCTCGCCACCGGCACCCCCGCGCTCGCCCACGGCAAGGACAAGGGAAAGAGCAGACTGCGGGTCGAGCCTCTGATCCCGTCGAAGAACCGCGGCATCATCCTCTACAGCGTCCGGGACCGGATCACCGCCGCGCCCGACGACAGCGGCGTGCCGTACGGCTTCGAGCGGGTCCTCGCCCGGCTCGCCGAGATCGGCTACAAGGAGATCGAGTTCGCCGGCTACAACCAGAGCACCGAGATCCTCGGCCGGCAGATCACCCCGACCGAGATCCGCAAGATCCTCGACGACAACGGCCTGGTCGCCAACGGCACGCACGCCTCCATCCAGGCCGCCACCTTCCAGCAGCAGTTGGATATCGCCGAGGAACTCGGCATGGCCAACATCGGCACCGGCAGCGACCCGACCAGCAGCGCGTACAAGGCCGACTGGGACGCCGCCGCCGACACCTGGAACGAACTGGGCCGCCAGGCCCGCGCCCGCCGCATGCGGCTCTACACGCACAACCACGACGCGGCGTACAGCTTCCTGCTCGACTCCGGGCCGCTGGACGCCCAGGGGCGCCCCACCCGCTCGTCGGGCATCCGGCGGCTGGAGTACTTCTTCGGCAAGACCGACCCGCGGTACGTCTTCTTCGAGCTCGACATCTACTGGGCCTACGTGGCCCGGTACAAGCACCAGAAGTACGTCGACCCGGCCGGCCGGGAGGTGACCGACCTGTTCGACCCGATCCTCACCGTGGCCGACCGGACCACCCGGTTCCCGCTCTTCCACGCCAAGGATGGCGACCGCGACACCAGCGTGCCCAACGGCTACCAGATGACCCCGCTGGGCGAGGGTGACCTCAACTTCCAGCAGTTCTTCCAGACCATCGGCGAACGGGACTTCCACCACGCCAACTGGGAGATGGATACCGCCCCCGGCGGCACCGCCAACCGGGCCCAGTCGCTCGACTTCGCGGCGACCAGCTACCGCAACATGTCCGACCTGACCATCTACCTCAGGAAGTGACCCCGGCGCGGTCAACCTGAACAAAGTCGAGTTCACCGAGGGCTGACGCCCCGGGTACGACGAAGGCCGGCCACGCCGCTGCGGCGGGGCCGGCCTTCCGACGTCTGGACGGACCGGTCAGCGGTCGAGGACCAGGCCGACCTTCTGGAACTCCTTGAGGTCCCGGTAGCCGCACTTGGCCATCGCCCGGCGCAGCCCACCGAACAGGTTGAGCTGGCCGTCGGCCTCGTCGGCCGGGCCGAAGAGCAACTGCTCCATCGACCCGATCGGCTCGCCCGCGACCTCGAAAGCGCCCCGGGGCAGCGACGGGTGGCTGGCCGCCGAGTGCCACCAGGCACCGCCGGCGGGCGCCTCGCTGCACAGCGACAGCGGCTCACCGAGCATCACCGCGTCCGCGCCGCAGCCGAGCGCCTTGGCGATGTCGCCCGAGGTCCGCAGGTCACCGTCGGCGATCAGGTGCACGTAGCGGCCGCCGGTCTCGTCGAGGTAGTCCCGCCGCGCCGCCGCGGCGTCGGCGATCGCGGTGGCCATCGGCACCCGGATCCCCAACACCGACTCGGTGGTCGACCACTCGTCGCCACCGATGCCCACGATCACACCGGCCGCGCCGGTGCGCATGAGGTGCAGCGCGGTCTTGTAGTCGGTGCAGCCGCCGACGATGACCGGCAGGTCGAGGTCGGCGATGAACTCCTTGAGGTTCAGCGGCTCGTCGGTCGTCGACACGTGCTCCGCCGAGACGATGGTGCCCTGGATGACCAGGATGTCGACCCCGGCGTCCAGGATCACCGGGGCCAGCGCCAGGGTGTGCTGCGGGGAGACCCGCACCGCCACCGTGCTACCGCCGGCGCGCAGCTCGCGAACCCGCTCGGCGATCAGGTCGGGGCGGATCGGCTCCGCGTACACCTCCTGGAGCCGCTTGGTGGCGCGGGCGTCCTCGTCGAGGCCGGCCAACTCCTCCAGCACCTTCGTCGGGTTCTCGTAGCGGGTCCACAGCCCCTCGACGTTGAGCACGCCGAGACCACCGAGCTGCCCGAGCCGGACCGCGGACGACGGGCTCATGGTGGCGTCGGAGGGGTGACCAACACACGGGATACCGAACGGGTACGCGTCCAACTGCCAGGCCGTGGAGACGTCGTCGACGTCCCTGGTCCGGCGGCTCGGCACGATGGCGATGTCGTCCAGGTGGTAACCGCGCTGCGCGGTCTTGCCCAGCCCGATCTCGACCACGTCACGCATGGGGGACTCCAGATTGTTGGGGGATGGTCAGCGGGAGTGGTAGTTCGGCGCCTCGACGGTCATCTGGATGTCATGCGGGTGGCTCTCCTTGAGCCCGGCCGCGGTGATCCGGATCAGCTGGCCACGCCGGTGCAGCTCGGGGATGCTCTCCGCGCCGACGTACCCCATCGCGGCGCGCAACCCGCCGGTGAGCTGATGGGCGACCGCGGACAGCGGGCCCCGGTAGGGAACCTGACCCTCGACACCCTCGGGGACCAGCTTGTCCTCGGCAAGCACGTCCTGCTGGAAGTACCGGTCCTTCGAGTACGACTTGGCCTGCCCCCGGGACTGCATCGCGCCGAGCGAGCCCATCCCGCGGTACGCCTTGTACTGCTTGCCGTTGATGAAGATCAGCTCACCCGGGCTCTCCTCGCAGCCAGCGAGCAGGCTGCCGAGCATCACCGTGTCGGCGCCGGCGACCAGCGCCTTGGCGATGTCACCCGAGTACTGGATGCCGCCGTCGCCGATCACCGGCACACCGGCCGGACGGGCGGCCCGGGCCGCCTCCATGATCGCGGTGATCTGCGGCACGCCAACCCCGGCGACGATCCGGGTGGTGCAGATCGCACCCGGACCCACGCCCACCTTGATCCCGTCGGCGCCGGCGTCGACCAGGGCCTTCGCACCGGCGTACGTGGCCACGTTGCCGCCCACGATGTCGATGCCGACGTCCTTCTTGAGCTGGCGGACCATGTCCAGCACAGCCCGCTGGTGGCCGTGCGCGGTGTCCACGATGAGCACGTCCACGCCCGCGTCGACCAGGGTGCGGGCCCGCTTGTACGCGTCCTCGCCCACCCCGACGGCGGCGGCCACCCGCAGCCGGCCCGCGTCGTCCTTGGTGGCGCTCGGGTACTGCTCGCTCTTGGTGAAGTCCTTGACGGTGATCAGGCCACGCAGCCGGCCCGAGTCGTCCACGATCGGGAGCTTCTCGACCTTGTGCCGACGCAGCAGGTCCAGCGCGTCGTCCTTGCGGACCCCGACCGGGGCGGTGATCAACGGGGTGCGGGTCATGATCTCGTGGACCGGAGTGTCCGGCTCGGAGACGAAACGCATGTCGCGGTTGGTGACGATGCCGACCAACTGGCCGTCGCCGTCCACCACCGGCACACCGGAGATCCGGTACCGACCGCACAGCTCGTCGACGTCGCGCAGGGTGTCGTCCGGGCTGGCGGTCACCGGGTTGGTGATCATGCCGGACTCGGAGCGCTTGACCAGGTCGACCTGGAGAGCCTGATCCTCCAGCGAGAGGTTGCGGTGCAGCACGCCGATGCCACCCTGGCGGGCCATGGCGATCGCCATCCGCGCCTCGGTGACGGTGTCCATGGCGCTGGAGAGCAGCGGAACGGTCAGTTCGATGGTGCGGGTGAGTCGGGTGCGAGTGTTGACGCGGCTGGGCACCACGTCCGACTCGCCCGGCTGGAGCAGCACGTCATCGAAGGTGAGGCCGAGCGGAACGACCCGGGCCGAGCCGGCAGGCAGCTCGGGCAGGTGGCCGCCCAGCTCGGCGTGCTCGGCGCCGGCCGGAAGATCGGTGCTGGGCGAATTTTCCACGATTGCTCCCCTGAGCTGCTCGGACGGGCTTCAGCGAGGTGGCGCGCGCCGGCACCGGAACGCGCCACGGTACCGACGCGTCGTCCCATCGTACCCAGTGAGCTGGGCGACCTCCGCCGTGGCGGCCCGGCTCGGCGCGGGGCCGGGGGGCGGACGTCCCCGCCAGGTTGGGTCTACGGTGAGGGGGTGCACGACGAGCCCATCGACCCGTTCAACGGCGACCCGGCCGACCCGACTGCGGGGCTGGACGATCCGGGCGACGACGCGACGCCGGATCCGCTGACCGACGTCGAGCGCCAGGACGTGCTGGAGGACCTCGCCGACCTGGAGATCTACCAGGCGCTGCTGGCACCGATCGGTGTCCGTGGGCTGGTGATCGAATGCGAGGACTGCCGGGAGCCGCACTACTTCGACTGGGACCTGCTCCGGGGTAACCTGCGGCACCTGCTCACCTCAGGTCGACCCCGCGTGCACGAGCCGGCGTACGACCCGGACCCAGACCACTACGTGACCTGGGACTACGCGCGCGGGTACGCCGACGGGGTGCACGACACCCTGACCGAGGGCACCGAGGACGACTCGGACACTCCCGCCTCCACCGACTGACCGCGTTCGCGCTCGCGCGATCGCGCTGTCGCTCGAACCGCAGGAACGCGCTGTAACCAGGATGTAGTGGCCTCCCGGTTCGAGGTAGGCCACTACATCCTGGATCGAGCGCGATCAGGCGCGCGGTGGGCGCGGCGCGGGCTGCGTGCGTGGCGGGGCTAGCGTGCGTGGCGGGCTAGCGTGCGTGGCGGGCTAGCGTGCGTGGCGGGCTAGCGTGCTTTGGCGGGCTAGCGTGCGTTGGCGGTGCGGGTCAGGCGACGAGGCCGGCACGGAAGCCGGCGGCCACCGCATGTGCCCGGTCGCGGGCGCCGAGCTTGCGGAACAGCCGCCGGGCGTGCGTCTTCACGGTGTCCTCCGAGACGAACAGCTCCCGACCGATCTCCGCGTTGCTCTTGCCCTCGGCCATGCCCAGCAAGACCTGTAGCTCCCGCTCGGTGAGCCCGATCGACGCCCGGGCGGTCCGGGCGTTGGGGCGGGCCGGGTCGTTCTGCTCGGCCGTCGACTCACCGGTGGCCGACTCGGCCTCGTCGTCGCCGCGCTGCACCGGTACCGAGGGCACTCCCGCCGCCCCGTCGGCCGGCGCGGCGGCCCAGCCGGGTTCACCGGAGCCGCGCAGGGACGGCGCGGAGCGGCCCGAACCGCCGACCGCCGCAGTGTCCCGGGCGCCGTCGGTGATCCTCTGCCGGGAGGCTCGTCCGGGCGCGGTGAGCAGCAGCAGGGCCTTGGCCACGGCGCTGGTCAGATCGTGGTCGACGTTTTGGATCAGACCCCGGGCACCGGCGCTGATGGTGGCCGCCGCAGCCTCGGATTCCTCGGTGCCGAGCAGCAGCACCGCTGCCTGCGGTGCGCGGGCCAGCACCCGGCGGACGAAGCCCGCGCTGTCCGGCCGGGTGAGGGCCGTGTCAGCCAGCACCACGTCGGCGGGCCGCTCGGCCAGCCGCAGCATCACCTCGGGATCGGAGACGGCGGTACGGACGATGGCGGACAGACCCAGCCGCGCGGCCGCGGAAGTTAGGTGTTGGGCCGCGAGTGGTGTCCGAACGCACACAAGAACGGTACGCACTGTGATCTCCTCTCCGACCACGAGCAGACCATGACGGGGTCGGCTCGGGAGGAGGTTCTCGGCAATCCTCCGAACTTTTCCGACAACTGGGGCAAAAGCCGCAAATTCTGGGGCGTTCTCGATCACACACGTGTGAGTCGGGGAAAGCCCGGGTACCGAGAGGTCCAAGCCGGGAACGGTGCGCCTGCGCGGCCCGCCGCACGGAAGCCGGCCATGAGGATCTCGCGGTGCCGCGCGGAAGGAGGGGTGCTGATGTCGAACGTACGTAGACTGCCCGGACCCATCGTCGATCTCTGGGACTGGCAGCGGCTCGGCGCCTGCCGGGGCCGGGACAGCGCCCAGTTCTTCCACCCCGACGGCGAGCGGGGTTCCTCGCGACTACGTCGGGAGTCCTCCGCCAAAGCGGTCTGCCGCGCCTGCCCGGTGCGCGCCGAGTGTGCCGCGCACGCGCTGTCGGTCCGTGAGCCGTACGGCGTGTGGGGCGGCTTCAGCGAGTCGGAGCGGCTGCGGCTCCTCGCCGTGGGCTGGGAGGACCTGGCCGATCGCCGGCACGCCCGGGTCGACGTGACCCGACTGGAGGCCCGGCTCGGCAGCTCGCACAAGTCGACCCTCCCGGCCCAGCGCAACGTCGCCTGACCATCCCCTGACACCGCGAACCGCGTCCCCACCAGGGGGCGCGGTTTCCGCGTTCCCAGCGCGTCACAGGGCCCCGACGGCACGGCGTTGGGCCCTGACGGCGGCGCTGGGCCGGGTCTTCGACCGGGAGCACGCGGTATTCAACCCCCGAGGACGCACGCAGCCGCGACCCCGGACAAGCGCCGCCCCAACCGCCGGACAAAGTCGGCCCCAACCCCCCGGAGACGCAACCCGACCCAACCTCGGCGACGCAACCCGACCCAACCTCGGCCCCGACCTCGGGCGACGCACCCCGACCCAACCCCGGGCGACGCACCCCGACCCAACCCCGGGCGACGCACCCCGACCCAACCCCGGGTGACGCACCCCGACCCAACCCCGGACGACGCACCCCGACCCAACCCCGGGCGACGCACCCCGACCCAACCCCGGGTGACGCACACCGACCCAACCCCGGGCGACGCCCACGCTTCCGATACCCGGAGTGCGCACGCTTCCGGCCCAAGATCGGCCGCTTCGACCTTGGGCAGGCATGGGCCTGGAGATCTTGGACAGTTTCCGTTCCGCGGGTGGGCTCAACCGGTGGTTGCAACACCGAGGAGTTGGGTCATCTTCTCACCTGGGGTGGCCCAGCCCAGGGTCATGCGGGGGCGGTCGTTGAG
>NZ_JBAKHW010000043.1:0-44825 GCF_036906815.1 Micromonospora sp. CPCC 205539
CTCCGACTTCCCGCCACCCGCGCCACGCGGCCCGCGCCACCCGCCACCCGCGCCACGCGGCCCACGACGGGTCGGGCCGCCACGGCCGCCCGGTCCGCGGCGCGTTAGGCGCCACGCGCCACCCGCACCACGCGGCCCGCGCCACGCGCCCCGCGCCCCGCACCACGCGCCACCCGCGTCGATCTAGGGGAGATCACTGTGAGTGGATCTCACTTCACGACGATTTTCCCTAGATCGACGCGGGCGGCCGCGGCGGGCTGCGGGCTGCGGGCTGCGGGCTGCGGGCTGCGGGCTGCGGGCTGCGGGCTGCGGGCTGCGGGCTGCGGGCTGCTTTAGTGGGCGGCGCAGCCGTTGGCGGGCGCGGGCGCGACCGCCGGAGCGCCGATCGTGGGTAGACCGAGCAACACCCCGGGGGTACGCGGTGAGCGGCCCGCCTCGGCGGCGTCACCGGCCCGGGTACGTCGGTGCGACAGCGGCGCGCCGTCGGCGTTGAGGTGGTGCGGGGCGGCGTACGTGATGGTGGTGTGCACGATGTCGCCGGGGCGGATGGCCCCCGCGATGCTGCCGGCGCCACCGGGCTGGCCGGCCGCTCCGGGTGCCGCCGTCGCGAAGTGCACGAGGCGGCCGTCGCGGGCCCGGCCGGACATCCGTCCGGTCCGCTCGTCCTTGCGACCCTCGCCGACCGCGACCAGCACCTCGACGGTCTCGCCCACCAGGCGCTTGTTCTCCGACCAGGTGATGTCCTCGACGGTGGCGATCAGCCGCTCGTAGCGCTCCTGCACGACCTGCTTGGGCAGTTGGTCGTCCATGGTCGCGGCGGGGGTGCCGGGGCGCTTCGAGTACTGGAAGGTGAAGGCCGAGGAGAAGCGGGCCTCGCGGACCACGTCCAGGGTGCGCTGGAAGTCGGCCTCGGTCTCGCCGGGGAAGCCCACGATGATGTCGGTGGTGATCGCCGCGTCCGGCATCGCCGCCCGGACCTTCTCGATGATCCCCAGGTAGCGGTCGGACCGGTAGGACCGGCGCATCGCCCTGAGCACGTCGTCGGAGCCGGATTGCAGCGGCATGTGCAGCGAGTGGCAGACGTTCGGCGTCTCGGCCATCGCGGCGATCACGTCGTCGGTGAAGTCCTTCGGGTGCGGGCTGGTGAACCGGACCCGCTCCAGCCCGTCGATGTCGCCGCAGGCACGGAGCAGCTTGCCGAAGGCGTACCGGTCGCCGAACTCGACGCCGTACGAGTTGACGTTCTGCCCGAGCAGCGTCACCTCGAGGACGCCCTCGTCGACCAGGGCGCGCACCTCGGAGAGGACGTCACCGGGGCGGCGGTCCTTCTCCTTGCCACGCAGAGAGGGCACGATGCAGAACGTGCAGGTGTTGTTGCAGCCCACCGAGATCGACACCCAGCCGGCGTACGTCGACTCGCGGCGGGTCGGCAGCGTGGACGGGAAGACGTCCAGCGACTCCAGGATCTCCACCTCGGCGGCGGAGTTGTGCCGGGCCCGCTCCAGCAGCACCGGCAGCGCGCCGATGTTGTGCGTGCCGAAGACCACGTCCACCCAGGGCGCCTTGCGGACGATCTCGCCACGGTCCTTCTGGGCGAGGCACCCGCCGACCGCGATCTGCATCCCCGGGTGCTTGTCCTTCACGGGACGCAGATGACCGAGGTTGCCGTAGAGCCGGTTGTCGGCGTTCTCCCGCACCGCGCAGGTGTTGAAGACGACGATGTCAGGGGTGTCGTCGGCCTGCGCCGCGCGCACGTACCCGGCCTGTTCGAGCAGGCCGGAGATGCGCTCGGAGTCGTGCACGTTCATCTGGCAGCCGTAGGTGCGCACCTCGTAGGTGCGCGCGCTGCCCGCCGCTGCGGTAGTCATGACGAGGACAGCGTATCCGGATCGGCCGGATCGCCCCGAACCGAGGAGCGCACGACATGTGCCGAAGCATCAAGACGCTGCGTGAGCCGTTCACCCCGCAGGTGACCGATGCGGACATCGAGGCGGCGGCGTTGCAGTACGTCCGAAAGATCTCGGGCTTCCGGGCGCCCGCCGCGCACAACGCCGCCGCGTTCGACGCGGCGGTGGCCGCCGTCACCGAGGCGACCCGCACGCTGCTCGACCAGCTCGTGGTGCGGGGCGCCGGGCCGACCGCCGCGGACCGGCCGGCCGCGCTCAGCGAGGTCGACCAGCGCGAGGCCGCAGCCACCGCCCCCAGCCACGGCTGACCGCGGACGCCGCGCCCGACCTGCGGGCTGGCCCGGCCCACGGGGTCAGGCCGCGGCGAGCGCCGGAACGACCGTGTCGGGCGCCCAACGCGACCGGTGACACTGCGACCAGCCCCGACAGCCCGGGTCGGCCAGCGTGCAGAGCCGCTGCCGGCTGAGCACCTCGCCGTCGTCAGTGTCCAGAATGTCGAAGTGCACCGGGCGGACCGTGCCGTCCGGGGTGACCAGCAGGTGCCGGCCGGCGTCGAGCGTGTCGTCACGTAGCAGGCAGTTGCGCTCCAGCAGCCGGGCCAGCGCGGCGATGCCGGCGTGCTCGGAGAGCCGCTCGGGCACCCCGTAACAGTCGACGATCGTCGCGAACTCGCCGGGCGCCTGCCAGACGTCGCAGACCACCGCGTACGTCGGCAGCCGCGCCGGGTCGGCCACCGCCAGCGGCATCACCACCCGACCGAGCGCCTCGGCCAGCGCCGGGTAGACCTCCACGGGTCGAGCCCGGTCGATTCTCCAGTTCCACAGCTCGGTCATTCCGCCTCCTCGCTGCGTTCGTCCCCACCGGCCTCCGGATCGGGCCTTACTCACGATGGTGGGGGGCATTTGACCCCAGCCGGGGGCAAGTTACCGGTCTGTGACCATTCCGGGCAAAATTTCCTAGCACGACGTTGCTGGGAGTAGCGGGAAGGTGACAGTTTATCGGGTATCGTGCGCCGTTCGCGCGATCGACTCTCGCCTTTTTTACCCACACCCGGGTCTGTGCCGGGTCTTCGTCGAGGTCAGCGCAGGACGACGAGGTGCTCACCGCGAGGCAGCAACTCACCCACCACGGGGGCGCCCGGCACTTCACCAGCGACCAGCAGGCCGCCGGAGGTCTGCGCGTCGGCCAGCAGCAACCGCTCTCCCTCGTCTGCCGCACCGAAATCGGTCCACGGCGTGACCCAGTCCAGGTTGCGCCGGCTGCCGCCGCTGACGTACCCGTCGCGCAACGCCTCCCGCGCACCGGGCAGGTACGGCACCCGGGCCGTGTCGAGGGCGACCGTGAGCTGGCTGGCCCGGGCCAGCTTCGAGGCGTGCCCCAGCAGCCCGAACCCGGTCACGTCGGTGCCGCAGCGGATACCCGCCGCGACGGCCGCGCGCGCGGCGTCCCGGTTGAGGGCGCTCATCGTGGCCACCGCCTCGGGGAAGCTCTCGCCGGTCGCCTTGTGCCGGGTGTTGAGTACGCCCACCCCGAGCGGCTTGGTCAGCGACAGCGGCACCCCGGCCTGGCCCGCGTCGAGGGTGATCAGCTCCTCCGGCCGGACCGTGCCGGTGACCGCGAGGCCGTACTTCGGACCGTCGTCGTCCACGCTGTGCCCGCCGGCCAGGTGACAACCCGCTTCCCGGGCCACGTCCTGACCACCGCGCAGCACCTCGCGGGCCAACTCGAGCGGCAGCACGTCGCGCGGCCAGCAGAGCAGGTTGAGCGCGACCAGCGGGACGCCGCCCATGGCGTACACGTCGGAGAGCGCGTTGGCCGCGGCGATGCGCCCCCAGTCGTAGGCGTCGTCGACCACCGGGGTGAAGAAGTCGGCCGTGCTGACGATGCCGGTCCGCTCGTCGAGGCGGACCACCGCCGCGTCGTCACCGTGGTCCAGACCGACCAGCAGCTCGGCGGTGCCGGTCGCCGGACCGAGACCGGCAACCATGATCTCCAACTCGCCCGGCGGGATCTTGCAGGCGCAGCCACCGCCACGGGCGTACTTCGTGAGGCGTACCGGTTCCGTCATCCTCACATGATCCCGGCTACAGAGCGCACGCGCCACCACACCGACTGCTTGCCGCCCCCGAACCGACGCTGGACGACGATCGTGGCCGGTGTTACCGCTCCGTGACCCGCCGGGTTGCGTTCCGCCACATCAAGCCGCCTACAGTGGCCGCACCGGGGGTCAACCGACCCCGATCCGGTGAGACGACAGGGACGGTGGACGACGTGACGACGGGCGAACCGCTCATCGTGCTGGACGCGGTCAACAAGTGGTTCGGGCCGCTGCACGTGCTGGACGACGTCTCACTGTCGGTGGGTCGGGGCGAGGTGGTCGTGGTGATCGGCCCGTCCGGCTCCGGCAAATCGACGCTGTGCCGCGCCATCAACCGACTGGAACCGATCAACTCGGGCACCATCACCTTCGACGGCCGGCCGCTGCCAGCCGAGGGCAAGGCCCTCGCGAAGCTGCGCAGCGAAGTGGGCATGGTCTTCCAGTCCTTCAACCTCTTTGCCCACAAGACCATCCTGGAGAACGTCACCCTGGGGCCGATCAAGGTCCTCAACGAGAAGCAGGCGGTGGCCCGCGAGCGCGGCCTGGCCCTGCTCGACCGGGTCGGCATCGCCAACCAGGCGGACAAGTTCCCCGCGCAGCTCTCCGGCGGCCAGCAGCAGCGGGCGGCCATCGCCCGTGCGCTGGCCATGCAGCCCAAGGCGATGCTCTTCGACGAGCCGACCAGCGCACTGGACCCGGAGATGGTCGGCGAGGTGTTGGACGTCATGACCTCGCTGGCCAGCGACGGCATGACGATGGTCGTGGTCACCCACGAGATGGGCTTCGCCCGGCACGCCGCGAACCGGGTCATCTTCATGGCCGACGGCAAGCTCGTCGAGGACGCCTCCCCGGCCGAGTTCTTCGAGAACCCGCGCAGCGACCGGGCGAAGGACTTCCTCTCCAAGATCCTCACGCACTAGGCGTCCGTAGTGGAGCGTGCCGGTCACCGGCGGGCTCTGTCGTAGAAGGAGATGAGTATGCGTATGAAGCGCGTGGCGGCGGTCGCCATGATGGCCTCCCTTGCCCTGTCGGCCGCGGCCTGCGGCAAGGAGGGTGAGCCGACTCCGAGCGCCGGCGGGAGCGCCTCCGGCGGTGCCCAGTCCGACACCTGCCAGTCGTCCGGTGCGACCTTCACCCCGAAGACGGACGCCGCCGTCGCCGGCAGCCCCGCCTTCCAGAAGATCAAGGCGGCCGGCAAGGTCTCCGTCGGCGTCAAGTTCGACCAGCCGAACCTCGGCTACAAGGACGCCCAGGGCAAGCGCTGCGGCTTCGACATCGAGATCGCCCAGTACGTAGCCAGCACGCTCGGCATCGACCCGGCGAAGATCGAGTACAAGGAGATCGCGTCGGCCAACCGGGAGACCGCGATCAAGGGTGGTGAGGTCGACTACTACGTCGGCACCTACTCGATCACCGACAAGCGCAAGAACGACATCTCCTTCGCCGGCCCGTACTTCATCGCCGGTCAGGATCTGCTGGTCCGCAAGGACGAGTCGTCGATCACCGGCAAGGACACCCTCAAGGGCAAGAAGGTCTGCTCGGCCACCGGCTCGACCCCGATCCAGAGGATCCGGGACGAGGGCCTGACCGAGCCGAACAACATCGTCGAGTTCAAGACCTACTCGGAGTGCGTCTCGCAGCTGCTCGACAAGAAGGTCGACGCCGTCACCACCGACGACGCCATCCTCAAGGGCTACGCCGCACAGAGCCCGAGCGAGCTCAAGGTCGTCGGCAAGCCGTTCAGCACCGAGAAGTACGGCATCGGCCTGCCCAAGGACGACAAGGCGCTGCGCGACTACGTCAACAACCAGATCGAGGCCGCGTTCACCGGCGGCACCTGGCAGAAGATCTACGACGGCACGCTCGGCAAGTCTGGCTCGGCCGGCACCCCGCCGCCGCTCGAGCGGTACTGATCGACCGGCTCGACACGAGTTGCGACGCCGGGCGGGGCTCGTCCCCGTCCGGCGTCCGTCCGAGGACTGAGAGCGAGGCATGGGCGAGTTCTTCCGCGTACTGACGGACAACGGGCAACTGTTCCGTGAGGGGTTCACCAACACCGTCAAACTCTTCCTGATCGCCGCGGTCGGCAGCCTCGTCCTCGGCACGCTGCTCGGCGCGATGCGGGTCTCCCCCGTGCCGGCGCTGCGCGCGTTCGGCGCCACGTACGTCAACCTGGTCCGTAACACCCCCCTGACGCTCGTCTTCGCCTTCCTCGTGTTCGCGGTGCCGAAGCTGGACGTCAACATCGACTACTTCCCCAGCGCCACCATCGCGCTGACCGTCTACACCTCGGCCTTCGTCTGCGAGGTGATCCGCTCCGGCGTGAACACCGTCGCCGCGGGTCAGGCCGAGGCCGCGCGCGCGCTGGGTATGACCTTCGGTCAGGTGCTCACGCTGATCGTGCTGCCGCAGGCGCTGCGGGCCATGGTCCCGCCGCTGATGAGCGTGTTCATCGCGCTGCTGAAGAACACCACCATCGCCGCCGGCTTCTCGGTGCTGGAGGCCGGCGCGATCCCGTCGTACATGGCGGAGCGGGGCGAGCCGCAGTTCGCCGTCCTGCTCTGGATCACCATCGGCTTCCTGATCCTGATCCTGCCGCTGGTGGCCCTGCAGCGGATCCTCGAGCGCAAGTGGAGGGTGGCGCGGTGAGCGCGAGGAATGAGCTTGCGAGCCCCGCAGTCGCGACCGAAAGGTGGCTGAGTTGAGTCAGGCGTCGATTCTGTACGACCTGCCCGGCCCCCGGGCCCGTCGCCGCAACGCGATCCTCGGCGTCGTCTCCACCGCCGGCATCATCGCCCTGCTCGCCTACATCGGCTACAAGTTCGCCGACACCGGCCAGTTCGAGGCCCGCAAGTGGGAGCAGTTCCAGTACGCCTCGGTGCAGCGCGAACTGCTCACCGGCCTCGGGGCCACGCTGAAGGCGGCCGCCATCGCCGCCGTCCTGGCGCTGCTCTTCGGTGCGGTCTTCGCCAGCGCGCGGTTGAGCGACAAGTGGATCCTGCGCACCCCGGCCACCTTCGTGGTGGAGCTGTTCCGGGCGATCCCGCTGCTGATCCTGATCTTCTTCGGCTACTACGTGCCGTTGCAGTACGGCTGGTCGATCGACAAGCTGTGGGCGCTGGTCATCGGGCTGACGCTCTACAACGGGTCGGTGCTCGCGGAGATCTTCCGGGCCGGCATCAACGCGGTCCCCTACGGGCAGACCGAGGGCGGGTACGCGGTCGGCCTGCGCAAGAACCAGGTGCTACGGCTGATCCTGCTGCCGCAGGCGGTCCGCTCGATGCTCCCGGCCATCGTCAGCCAGCTCGTGGTGCTGCTCAAGGACACCGCCCTGGGCTTCATCATCACGTACCCCGAGCTGCTCTTCGTGGGTAAGCAGATCGGCGGCCGTTTGCCGTTCGGGCTGCCGTACGTGCCGGCGTACCTGATCGTGGCCGCGATCTACATCGCCATCTGCGGCGCGCTGTCGGCCCTCGCCTGGTGGTTGCAGAAGCGGATGGGCCGCACCAGGCGCACGGCGGCGAAGGTGCTGCCCGCCCAGAACGCCGGTGAGGACGCCGCCCGGATGATCTGACCAATCGGTCGTGTTGCCAGATCACGACGCGGGCCCCCGATATCCGCCAAAGCGGCGCAGGGATGCTGACCACATCGGTCATCCCCTGCGCCGCTCCGGTACGAGCTATCGAATCTCAGTCGTCCTGGCCCTGCTCCACGCCGTAGCCGGAGACGCTCTTGGTCGCGCCCGAGCCGCACTGAACCTTGGACACGGAGGTCCCTCCGGCGTAGTTGCCGTAGTAGGTCTTGGTCGTGTTGTTGGGTCCCTCAACACACCTGATCCAGACCCGGTGCCACCAGCGATACGTCCCCGCAGCGCACTGGGACTTGGCGCCGTGGGTGTAGGTCCAGTCCCGTGATGCGGTGCAGGGAGCCGCCTGCGCCGGAGCACTTTCCACCACGACGATGCCCGAGCTGATCACCGCCAGAACGAATCCGGTGCTGACCAAGCTACGAATCGACCTTCTACGCATAGTGCCTCCCCGTCCCTCTTGCGACGCTTTCGACGCAATGAGGCATAAGAATATAGAACTATGCGGATCATGTCGATGCGGTTACCGCTCAAATCTCACCGGAGGTCTCGTTCCGCCGACAGTCCTCGAGACGTCAGCGGGCGATCTCGGTGACCCGGGACTCACGGACCACGGTGACCCGGATCTGACCCGGGTAGGTCAGCTCCTCCTCGATCTGCTTGGCCACGTCCCGGGCCAGCACGGCCGCCCCGATGTCGTCCACGTCGTCCGGCTTGACCATCACCCGGATCTCCCGGCCAGCCTGCATGGCGAAGACCTTGTCCACACCGAGCTTGCTGGCCGCGATCTCCTCGATGCGTTCGAGCCGCTTGACGTACGCCTCCAGGCTCTCCCGGCGCGCGCCCGGCCGACCACCGGAGCAGGCGTCGGAGGCCTGGGTGAGCACGGCCTCGATGGTCTGCGGGGGAACCTCGTTGTGGTGCGCCTCGATGGCGTGCACCACGTCCTCGTGCTCGCCGTACTTGCGGGCCAGATCGGCGCCGATGATGGCGTGGCTGCCCTCCACCTCGTGGGTGAGGGCCTTGCCGATGTCGTGCAGGAACGCCGACCGCTTGATCGTGGGCACATCCAGCCGCAGCTCAGCGGCCATGATGCCGGCGATGTGCGCGGTCTCGACCAGGTGCTTGAGCACGTTCTGCCCGTAGGAGGTGCGGTAGCGCAACCGGCCCAGCAGGGAGACCATCTCCGGGTGGATCTCGGTGATGCCGACCTCCACCAGGGCGTCCTCGGCGGCCCGGAGGCAGAGCTCCTCCACCTCCTGCCGCGCCAGGTCGTAGACCTCCTCGATCCGGTGCGGGTGGATCCGCCCGTCCAGCACCAGCTTCTCCAGGGTGAGCCGGCCGACCTCCCGGCGTACCGGATCGAAGCAGGACAGCAACACCGCTTCCGGGGTGTCGTCGATGATCAGGTTGACGCCGGTCACCGACTCGAAGGCGCGGATGTTGCGCCCCTCCCGGCCGATGATCCGCCCCTTCATCTCGTCGCCGGGCAGGTGCAGGACGCTGACCACGCTCTCCGCGGTCTGCTCGCTGGCCACCCGCTGGATCGCGTCGACCACGATGTGCCGGGCCCGCTGCTCCGCGGTGTTGCGTGCGTCGGACTCGATGTCCCGTACCAGCAGCGACGCCTCGCGCTTGGCCTGCGTCTCGATCGCGTCGATCAACTCTTGGCGGGCCGCCTCGGCGGTGAGCCCGGCAACCCGCTCCAACTCCCGGCGGCGCAGCTCCTCCGCCTCGGCGAGCTCGGTCTCCCGCTGGGCGTGCGCGGACTCCCGGGCCGCGAGGGCGGCGCTGGCCGCGGTGAGCTGCCTCTCCCGCTCGGCGAACCGCTCCACCTCCTCGGTGTGCAGCCGCTCCCGCTCGTCCATCCGGGCCGCCCGGCGCTCAACCTCGGCCGCCTGCTCCCGGGTGGTGGCGGCGAGCACCGCGACCTCCCGTTCGCCGCTGCGCCGGGCCGTCGTCCGCAGTTGCTCCGCGTCCGCCTCAGCCTGCCGGTGCGCTCGCTCCAGAACGGTGTCCGCCTCGGCACGGGCGTCGTCGAGCACCCGCCGGGCCTCGGCCCGGGCCGCCTTCGCCTCGGCCTTCGCCGCCGCCGCCTCGGCGCGAGCGCCGGCTGCTGCGGACTTCGCCACGTCGATGGTGCTGCTCGCCTCGTCGGCCGCGGAACGCAGAGCCGCCAACGACTGCTCCTGGCGGTCCTTCTCGGCGATGAAGGCGGGATCGTCCGGCGCCGGCGCCGCACCCATCCGGCGCATCGCCCGGACGCCGAACAGCACGGCCCCGATCACCACCGCGGCGAGAATCACGACAGCCGCGAGGAGCACGACGTCGAAGGCGCTCATGCCCGGACCTCATGGGGCCCACCGGTGAACCTGTGCCGCCGCCCCGCCATGGCCGCCTCCCCTGAACATCGCGACCGCAGCGACCGTGTCGATGACACACTCCTGCGGCTGTGGACGCCCGACCGGAGCGGCTGGCCGTGGGTAGCTCTCTGCGCCGGCGATGCCCGCAGGCGTCGTCGGCGACCGGGTGCAGTTGTCGCGAAGCGCCGGACCGGCCAGTCCGGAACTGCCGCCAAAGGCCGCGGAGTCGGCCAAAGTGATGCTGTCTTGTTACGCGATCTATGTTGTGCGCTTAGCCTGCAATGGTCGGGCAATGTGAGCCTGTATGGCGAGGCTAGGTCTACGGGGGTGGTCTGGTCAAGGACTCATGATCAAACCCCCCGAACGGAGCGAAGTTGTACCGTCACCCAAAGCTGATGCGGTGTCGGACACGGAAGGACAAACGCGGCGAGCCGTCAGCGCGAATTCGGATGTCATGCCTGTTCAGCGATGTCGGTACGGCGCGCAACCCCACTCTGTGACACCAGCGACCCTGTGCCGCGCGCCTCATGCGCGCCGCACCCCGCACCCCGCACCCCGCACCCCGCACCCCGCACCCCGCACCCCGCACCCCGCACCCCGCACCCCGCACCCCGCACCCCGCACCAAGATCCGCGCAAGTTCGGGGAAGTTGCTGCCTGCGACGCGCCGAAGGCAGCACTTTCCCCGAAGTTGCGCAGATCTTGGCCGATCTCGGCCAAGATCGTGCTCGATCCTGGAAGTAGTGGCCTCGCCGTCGCAGCGATACAACTAGATCCTGGATCGAGTGCGATCAGCCCGCACGATCAGCCCGCACGATCCCCGCACGATCTGCGCACGATCCGCGCACGATCAGCGAGTGCGATCAGCGCACGATCAGCCGCTCCGGTGCGCCCTATCAGGGCGGGGCCGGGACCTGGGCGCGCGATTTACGCTGTGCGCGGTATACCTCAGAGTCATATTTATGCCTCTGAGGTACACCGCTCAGCAGAATGTTGCCCGCAGGACCGTCAACGCTCCGTAGTCGATCCGAGGCCGGGCGAGCCGCCCGCGCCGGGACCGGCAGCAGGGTCCGGCTCGATCCACGCCCCGGTGCTCACCCCGACCGGCAACCCGGGCCGGGCGGCACGGATCGCGTCGAGCGCGGCGGAGATCACCTCTGGGCGCAGAGATTCAGCGCCTGCCGCATCCCGGGGGTGGATGTGCACGGCCGTCGCGCCGAGCGCGGCACAGCGGGCCGCATCGGCGGCCAACTCGGCCGGGATGACCGGCACTGCCGGGTGTGCGCTCCGGCTACGCCCGCCGTTCAGGCACGCCTTCAGCGTTGGGACACACTCCCGGCGCGGGTCGCCTCGGACCGCTCACTCGACCGAACGGTTGTCGCGCTCCAGCTCGCCCTCGGCGTCGGCGAGCGCGTCGGCGTCGATCTGGTCGGCGAACTCGGCCGCCTCGGCGCTCTGCGCGGCGAGAGCGTCCTTCACCGCCCGGATCGCCACCCCGGGCGGGTAGCCCTTGCGGGCCAGCATGCCCACCAGCCGGCGGAAGACCGCGTCGGGCTCACCCCGGGCGGTGCGTAGTTTGCGCTCCACCAGGGCACGGGCGGTCTCCGCCTCGGTCTCCTCGTCCAGCTCACCGAGCGCCTCGATGGCCACGTCGCCGTCCACGCCCTTCTGGCGCAGCTCGTTGGCGAGCGCCCTGCGGGCCAGGCCCCGCCCGGAGTGCCGGCTGGACACCCAGGCCCGGGCGAACGCGGCGTCGTCGATGATGCCGACCTCGTCGTACCGGTCGAGCACCTCGGCCGAGACCTCCTCGGAGATCCCCTTCTTGGCCAACGCCCCGGCCAGCTCGGCCCGGGTGCGCGGCCGGACGGCGAGCTGGCGCAGACAGATCTCGCGGGCCACCTCCGACTCGTCGCGAGGTGTCGCCGGGGACTCGACCGCGTCGGTGTCCTCGGATCGGCCGCGGCGACCCCGGCGGGGGCGGGGCGTCTCGGTGGCGTCGCCCGTACGGGCAGGGCTGGCATCCCAGCCCCGTCCCGTACGGGCGCGTCGTCCTGCCATGGGTCAGCGACCGGTCAGAAGTCGACCGGCGGCAGCTCCGGGCCACCGGCGGCGTCGCCCGCGCCGACCCCGACGCCGAGCTTCTCCAGGATCTTCTTCTCGATCTCGGATGCCACGTCCGGGTTTTCCTTGAGGAACTCCCGGGCCTTCTCCTTGCCCTGGCCGAGCTGGTCGCCGTCGTACGTGTACCAGGCGCCGGACTTGCGGATGATCGCCTGCTCCACGCCGACGTCGATCAGCGAGCCCTCGCGCGAGATGCCCTTGCCGTACATGATGTCGAACTCGGCCTGCTTGAACGGCGCCGCGACCTTGTTCTTCACGACCTTGACCCGGGTGCGGTTACCGACCACGTCGGTGCCGTCCTTGAGGCTCTCGATGCGGCGCACGTCGAGCCGGACCGAGGCGTAGAACTTCAGCGCCCGGCCACCGGTGGTGGTCTCCGGGCTGCCGAACATCACGCCGATCTTTTCCCGGAGCTGGTTGATGAAGATCGCCGTGGTGCCGGTGTTGCTGAGCACACCGGTGATCTTCCGCAGCGCCTGGCTCATCAGCCGGGCCTGGAGGCCCACGTGGCTGTCGCCCATCTCGCCCTCGATCTCGGCACGCGGCACCAGGGCCGCCACCGAGTCGATCACGATGATGTCGATCGCGCCGGAGCGGATCAGCATGTCCGCGATCTCCAGTGCCTGCTCGCCGGTGTCCGGCTGCGAGACCAGCATCGCGTCGGTGTCGACACCGAGGGCCTTCGCGTACTCCGGGTCGAGCGCGTGCTCGGCGTCGATGAAGGCCGCGATGCCGCCGGCCCGCTGAGCACTGGCCACCGCGTGCAGCGCCACCGTGGTCTTACCGCTGGACTCCGGGCCGTAGATCTCGACCACCCGGCCGCGCGGCAGACCGCCCACACCGAGCGCGACATCGAGCGCGATGGAGCCGGTCGGGATCACGGCGGTCTGGACGACCGGCCGCTCCCCCAGCCGCATCACCGAGCCCTTGCCGAACTGCTTGTCGATCTGAGCGAGAGCAAGGTCTAGTGCCTTCTCCCGGTCAGGCCCTGCTGCCATGGTTGCCACCCCTGCCTTCGCCGGCGTCTTTGCTGAGCTTCGCGTCACGCGGACACGCTAGGCGCTGGGTCCGACAGAAAACCAGCCGACGGGCCGCGAGCTGTGGACGAGCACCCCGCTGTGGACAATAGCCGAACAGGTGTACGACTCAACAAGCGACACGCGGAAGCAGAAAAAGGCTGCTCAGCGTAGTCGTGCGGGCACTCGATCGGGATATGCGGCGCAGACGGCCCGCCACACCACGTGGGTCTGTGCCCCCGACGCCAGCGCCTGCTCGATGGTCCGCCCATCGAGCTGGGACAGCACCTGGTCGCGGGCGATGCTGGCCGCGTAGCCGGGCCCGAACGCCTCCTCCAGCCGCGTCCAGAAGTCGGTCAGCCGCACGTGATCAGCCCTCCTCGTCCGGTGCCCCGGTCGGCACCGGGCGCAACGCTAGCGCCACCAGGGGCACGGTCGCGACCGCCGCGAGCAGGGTGAGCACGGGATAACCGGCGACCTGCATGACAAACCCGCTGATCGCGGCCGCGCCAGCCCCGGCCAGCCCCATGATCAGGTCGGACAGCCCCTGGACGCTGGGCCGCACGTCGGCCGCCACCGACTCGGAGAGCAGCGTCGAGCCGGCCACCATCGTCCCCGACCAGCCCAGCCCGAGCAGGAGCAGACCGACCGAGAGCCGGGGCGTGTGGTGCCCGGCGGTGCCGGCGACCGCGCAGGCGGCCAGCAGCAGCCCGACCCCGCCGAGGATCACCGTCCGCCGGCCGAGCCGGTCGGTGAGCCATCCGACCAGCGGGGAGAACGCGTACATGCCGGCGATGTGCAGGCTCAACACGATGCCGACCAGCCGCAGCACGTCGGCGTCGGCATGCGACTCGCCGAGCCGGACCGGGGTCATCGCCATCACCGCCACCATCACGAGGTGACCCATCGCCACCGCGGCGATGCCGAGCCGGGCGGCCGGCTGTCCGCGTACCACCGACCAGGCCGCCCGCATCCCGGCGCCGCGCGGCGCGCGCACCTCGACCGGCGCGGCGGTCGGGCCGCCGTCAGCCGGCGCGGCGGTCGCCGCCGCGAGACGGCGCGCGGTGAGCAGTGGGTCGGGCCGGAGCAACCCGAGGAGTACGCCGCCGGCCAGCGCGAACGCGACCGCGCTGAACGCGAACGGGCCGGCCAGCGGCGGCAGCCCCCAGCCGATGGTGGCGTGGTCGGCGAGCGCGGCGAAGTTCGGTGCCGCCACCGCGCCGATCGTGGTGGCCCACACGACCAGGGAGAGCTGCCGACCCCGACGGGCCGGCTCGGCGAGATCCACCGCCGTGTAGCGGGCCTGCAGGTTCGCGGCGGTGCCCCCGCCGAAGAACAGCATGCCGAGGAAGAGCAGCGGCACCGAGTGGGCGGCCGCGGCCAGCACCACCAGTACGCCGCCGACGGCACCGACCGAGTACGCCACCACCAGGCCGGGCCTGCGCCCGCTCCGCGCCATGATCCGGGTGACCGGGATCGCGAGCAGAGCCGCGCCGACCACTCCGGTGCTCTGCGCCAGACCGGCCATCGCGGTGCCGGCGACGCGGGCGGCGAGCAGCGCGCCGACGGAGAGACCGATGGTCACGCCGATGCCGCCGATGATCTGGGTGGTGAAGAGCAGCCGCAGGGTACGCCGCTGGATCGGCGCGACATCGAGCCGGACGGGCTGCGGCGCGGTCAGGTCGGTGGCCATCGGCGCTCCTCGGGACGGGGGTGACCCCATCCTCGCGCATCCCGCCGCCCGGCCGACGCCCGTGGCTGGCACGGGGCCCTGGCCGCAACGAACGATCACCGATGCCGGGTACGCCCTTGGCAGCCGCGCCGTCAGTACCCGTTACCGCCGCCGTCACCACCGGACGCGATCGCGATCAGCGCGATCACGGCCACGACGATCACCAGCACGAGCACGATCCATAGGCCTTTGCGCGTCCCCGCCGAAGCCATGCCCATCCCCCTCGCTCTCCGGCGCCCCGCATACCCACCTCCCGCGCCCCGAACCACCGCGATCTTGCACTTTCCGCCTCGACATAGCGGACGAAGCGGGAGATATCAGCGACCCAAACTGCAAGATCGCGAGCGAGGGAGGCGGGGGCGCGGGGGGGGGGGAGGGGGTCAGGTGGTGAAGCCTTCGGGTGGGGTTGGGTTGGCGGCTCGGGTCAGGGCGACGGCCAAGGGCACCAGGTCGGCGGTGGTGAGCGGGCTGACGGTGATGCGGAGGGCGGGTGGGGCCGCGATCCGGTAGAGCGCGCCGGGTGAGACCGACCAGCCGGCGTCGCGCAGCGTGGTGATCGCGCTGGTCTCGTCCGCCACCGGCAGCCAGATGTTGATCCCGCTGCGGCCGTACGCGGTCAGGCCGTGCTCGGCCAGCGCGGCCAGCAGCCCCTCGCGCCGTTGTTCGTAGCTCGCCGCCGCGCGCCGCACCAGCTCGGTGACCGCCGGGTCACGCCACAGCCCGAGCACCAGTCGTTGCAGCACAGTGGAGACCCAGCCGGCGCCGACCCGTGCCCGGCCAGCCACCCGGGCCACGGTGGTCTCGTCACCGACCAGCACGGCGAGCCGCAGGTCCGGACCGAAGGGCTTGCTCACCGAGCGCAGGAAGGCCCAGCTCACGGTCGCACCGGCCAGCGGGTGCAGCGGTACGCGGGCCAGTTCGGCGGCGTGGTCGTCCTCGATCAGCAGCAGGTCGCGCCGGCCGGCGAGCAGCGCCCGCAGCTCCTTCGCTCGGGCGGCGGACACGGCGGCGCCGGTCGGGTTCTGCGCTCGGCTGGTGACGACCAGCGCCCGCGCGCCGGCGGCCAGCGCGGCGGCCACGCCGGCCACCAGGGGCCCCTCGTCGTCCAGCGGTACGCCGATCGGACGCAGCCCCAACGCGGCGATCAGGTCGAGCAGGTTGGCCCAGCCCGGATCCTCGACGGCGACCGCGTCGCCGGGCCGCAGGTGGGCGCCGAGCAGCCGTTCGATGCCGTCCAGCGCGCCGCCGGTGAGGGTGAGCTCCCCGGCCGGTACGCCGTCGGCGGCCAGCCGGGCGCGGGCCACGGCGGCCAGCTCGGGCAGCACACCGGCGTGGGAGTAGCCGACCGGCGGGCCGGTGTCGGCGGCGAGGGCCGCCAGGTGCGGGCCGAGCGGGGGCAGCAGCCGGGGGTCGGGCTCGCCCTGGGACAGGTCACGGGCACCTGGCAGCGCCCCGGGGCGGAGCGCGGAGCGGCGGGCGGCCACGGGCGGCCGGGGGCGGACCTTGGTGCCGTGTCGTCCCGCGGTGGCGAGCAGGCCGCGGTGGCGCAGCTCCTGGTAGGCGCGGGCGACGGTGGCCGGGCTGACGCCCAGCTCGGCGGCGAGCACCCGGACCGGCGGTAGTGCGGCCCCGGGGGGCAGCGCCTCGGTACGGATGCCCGACTCGATGCTGGCCGAAATCGCGACGGCCGTCGCGCCGGTGACCTGATAGTGTGCTGACACAAATAAGAGATTGTACTAGAACAAAGGGGCGAGCATGTACCCACCCACCGCTCGGACCATCCCCAAGCGTTCCCGCGAGAAGATGAGCTACGACGCGGACGCCGCACACGCCGTGCTCGACGAGGCGTACACGTGTGCGCTCGGGTTCACCGTCGACGGCGAGCCCCGCGTGCTGCCCACCCTGCACGTTCGCATCGGCGACACGCTCTACCTGCACGGCTCGACCGGCAGCCGGCCACTGCTCGCCGCCCGGGGCGACGGGCTGCCGGTCTGCGTCGCGGTGACCCTGCTGGACGGGCTGGTCCTGGCCCGCTCCCAGTTCCACCACAGCGCCAACTACCGCTCGGTGGTCGCGCACGGCACCGCCCGGCTGGTCACCGACGAGCGGGAGAAGTCCGCCATGCTCACCGCACTGGTGGAGAAGGTGGCCGCCGGGCGCAGCACGGACAGCCGCCCGCCCAGCCGGCGGGAGATGGCCGAGACCGCCGTACTGGCGCTGCCGCTGCGCGAGGTGGCGGTGCGGTCCCGCACCGGTGGGGTCCGCGAGGACGAGGCCGACCTGCACCTGCCGCACTGGGCCGGGGTGCTGCCGCTGCGGCTGACCGCCGGGGCGCCCGAACCGGACGCCGGGGTCACCGTGCCGCTGCCGGCGTCGCTACGGACCGCCCGTACGCCGTGGCACGACCCGGTGCCGCTGCGCGGCGAGCACGTGCTGCTGGAGCCACTGGACCTGGCACACGCCGACGAACTCCACGCCGCGTGCGACGACGAGGAGGTCTGGCGGCACCTCAGCAGCGCGCGGCCCACCGAACCGGCCGGCACCGCCGCGGTGGTCGCCGCCGCGCTGGCCGCCCAGCACCGGGGCGAGCGGGTGCCCTGGGTGCAGCGCTGCGCGGTGACCGGCGCGGTGGTCGGCACCACCTCGTACTACGAGATCGACCCCGAGCGGCGGTCGGTGGCGATCGGGCACACGTTCCTCGGCCGGCCGTGGTGGCGTACCGCGATCAACACCGAGGCCAAGCTGCTGCTGCTCGGTCGGGCCTTCGACGAGCTGGGCGCGGTGCGGGTGGCCTGGCACACCGACATCCGCAACGAGCGCTCACAGACGGCCATCGAGCGGCTCGGTGCCACCCGCGAGGGGGTGCTGCGGATGCACCGGCAACGCCCGGACGGTTCCTGGCGGGACACCGTGCAGTACGCCATGACCGTCGACGAGTGGCCGAGCGCACAGGCCAAGCTGCGAGAAAGACTTCGCCGTACGGCCCCGGTGGCGTGATGATGGCGGGCGTGCTGGGGATCACCGACATCTGGACGTACGTACTGGGCACCGTGGCCATCATCCTGCTGCCCGGGCCGAACTCGCTCTTCGTGCTCTCCACCGCCGCCAAACGGGGCGTGGCGACCGGGTACCGAGCCGCGAGCGGAGTGTTCGTCGGCGACGGGGTGCTGATGTTCCTCTCCGCCGCCGGGGTGGCGTCGCTGTTGAAGGCGTACCCCCCGTTGTTCCTGGTGATCAAGTACGCCGGTGCCGCGTACCTCGGTTATGTCGGGGTGACCATGCTGCGCGCCGCCTGGCGGCGCTGGCGCGACCGCAACGACCCGAGCACGCCGCGGCTCATCGACGCCGCGGAGCCGGCACCGGAGCGCAGCCCGTTCCGCAAGGCGCTGGTGATCAGCCTGCTGAACCCGAAGGCGATCCTGTTCTTCATCTCGTTCTTCATCCAGTTCGTCGACCCGGGCTATGCCTGGCCGGCGCTGTCGTTCCTGCTGCTCGGGTTGATCGCCCAGGCGGCCAGCGCGCTCTACCTCACCGCGTTGATCTTCGCGGGCACGTTCCTGGCCGCGCAGTTCCGGCAGCGCCGCCGGCTCGCCGTCGGCGGCACCACCGCCGTCGCCACCCTCTTTCTGGCCTTCAGCCTCAAACTGGCCACGGCCAGCGCCAGCTAGGTGCCGTCACCGCCGGAGCCGCCGCCGCCCACGCCCGCGCCGCCGGCGGTGCCGCCCAAGCCGTAGCCGGGCTTCACCGGCTCGTCGGGATGGCGGGTGACGTGGGCGGACTCGGTGATCCGCGCCGACCAGTCGGCATCCGAGGCCGCCGCCGCGTGCCGGTTGATGGCCATACGCAGCCAGCCGTCCACCGTGGAGATCCAGTCCCGCCGGTCGGCGTCGGCGTGCCAGATCCGGAACCGGCTGATGCTCTGGTGGGTGATCCCGGCCAGCGCCAGCCGGCGGTCGATCCAGAGGATCACCTCCAGTCCCGCCGCGTTGGTCACGAGGATCACCTCCAGCTCGGTCATCGGGCCGGCATAGAGCGGCGCCGCCCAGTAGCCCCACCGTTGGTGCAGCGGCAGCGTCTGCTCCACCCCCGGCAGCCCGCCCTCCTGCAACCCGGCCTGCCGGATCTGGAAGCCCAGCGTGTCCAGGGCCGCGAGCACGTACTGCTGGGTGGGGACGGGGTGCACGAAGACCGGCACCATGGCCCCCTGGTCGAGCTCCGGATCGACGGACACCTCGGTCCGCAGGCCCATCCGCAGACTCAACAGCGGCACCCCGCCGAAGATGGTCACCGGGGTCTCCCACGGCAGCGGCACCGCGAAATCCACCGCCCGTCGGCGACCGGCCGGTACGACGAACCGGCCGGCGATCGGCACCTGGTGGAACTGCACCAGGCGCCGGGCGGCGTCCGGGTCGTCCGGCTCGACCGTGGTGACCAGGCCGAGTCGGATGTGCCGCACGAGCACGTCATCCGGCCCGGCCGCGACCGTCACCCGCCCCGGCAGGCGCAGGCCCGGACGGGTGCTCGGGTTGGCCAGCGTGGTCTGCACGGACAGCCCGGTCCAGCCGGACTCCCGGGACACCCCCGTCAGCCGCACCGCGCCCCCTCCGGGTGCGGGGACCCGGCGGCCCCGCACCCGGCACGCCTACCCGGTCGGGGTCAGCTCACTCCCCGCCCGCGCGGGCGGGCGTCACCGCAGACGTCGACCACGCGGCACCGGGTCGGTCTCGTCATCGAACTCGCCGATGACCTCCTCCAGCAGGTCCTCCAGAGCCACGAAACCGATCGGCCGGGCCGGGCCGCCGCCGTTGCGCACCAGCGCGAGTTGAGACTGCCGGGCCCGCATCGCGGCCACCGCCTCGGTGACCGAGGACGTCGCGGGCAGGGTGAACGCCGACGACATCAGCTCCCCGGCGGTGGCCGCCCGACCGGCGGTCACCACCCGTACCGCCTCCCGGACGTGCACCAGGCCGCAGACGTCACCCGCCGCGTCCAGCACGGCCAGACGGGACCGACCGCTGTCCCGGCTGACCTGCTCGATCCGCTCGGCCGGGTCGTCCCGGCGCACGGTGACCATGGTGGCGAACGGCTCCATCACCTGCGCCACCGACGTGCCCTGCAACTCCAGCATGCTGGTGAGCAACTGGTGCTGTTCGGCGCCGAGCAGCCCGTGCTCACGGGACTGCTCCAGCAGGATGCGCAACTCGTCCGGGCCGTGCACCTGGGCCAACTGGTCCTGCTGGTTGACGCCGACGAGCCGCAGGATCGCGTTCGCCAGCGCGTTCAGCGCGGACAACACCGGCCGGGCCACCCGGGCGAAGGCGCGGAACGGCAGCGCCAGCAGCGTCGCCGAGCGCTCCGCGTCGGTGATCGCCCACGACTTCGGCGCCATCTCCCCCACCACCAGGTGCAGGAAGGTGACCAACCCGAGAGCGAAGACCAGGGCGATCACGTGGCTGGCCGTGTCCGGCAGGCCCACCGCGTGCAGCAGCGGGCTGAGCAGGTGCTCGATCGCCGGCTCGGCCAACGCGCCCAGACCCAGCGTGCACAGCGTGATGCCGAGCTGCGCGCCGGCCAGCATCAGCCCCAGCTCACGGACGCCGTCCAGCGCGGCCTGCGCGGACCGGCCGCCACTGGCCGCGGCCTGCTCCAGGCGGTACCGCTTGCTCGCCACCAGGGCGAACTCGGCGGCCACGAAGAAGCCGTTCAGCGCCAGCAGGATCACCGAGCTGAACAGCGCCACACCGGGGCTCATGAGACCCGCCCCTCGGTGAGCTCCAGCCGGACCGAGTCGGCCACGTGCCGGTCCACGGCCAGCACCTCGACCAGCGCCCGGGGCTCCGCGTCGCCGTCCTCGGCGTCGGCGCCCTCGGGCAGCAGGCTGATCTCCAGCCGGTCGCCGACCTCCGGCACCCGGCCCAGCTCCCGCATGACCAGCCCGGAGAGGGTGTCGTACTCCGGGGCTTCGGGCAGCGCGATGCCGGTGCTGTCGGCGACCTCGTCGATCCGCCAGCGGGCCGGCACCACCCACGAGCCGTCGTCCTGCCGGGCGGGCGCCCGCTCCGGCGGGTCGTCCTCGTCGCGGATCGGGCCGACCAGCTCCTCGGCGATGTCCTCCAAGGTGATCACGCCGGCGAAGCCGCCGTACTCGTCGACCACGCAGGCCATCTGCCGGTGCCCGGAGCGCAGGCGGTCGAGGACCGTGGGCAGGGGCAACGTCTCCGGCACCAGCAACGGCGGACCGGCCACCGCGCTGACCGGAGTGGTGGCCCGCTCCCCCGGCGGTACGCCGAGGACGTCGGCGATGCCGACGATGCCGATCAGGTCGTCGACGCCCTCCGTGCCGCGCACCGGGAACCGGGAGTGGCCGGTGTCCAGCAGCTCGACCACCCGGCTCACCGGCTCGTGCGCCCGTACGGTGTGCACGTCCACCCGGGGCACCATCGCCTCGCCGGCGCTCAGCTCCCGGAAATCCAGCCCCCGGTCGAGCAGCGTGGACATCTCGACGTCCAGGCTGCCCTCCTCGCGGGACTCGGCGATGATCTGTTCGAGGTCCGCCGGGGTGGCGCCGCTGGGCAGTTCCTCGATCGGTTCGATGCCCATCCGGCGCAGCAGCCGCACCGACGCCCGGTCGAAGAGCCGGATCACCGGCCCGGCGACCGTCAGGTACATGAGGGTGGACCGGCTCAGCGCCCGGGCCAGCGGCTCGGCCCGGGCGATGGCGAGGTTCTTCGGGGCCAGCTCACCGAGGACCATCTGCACCACGGTGGCGATGATCAGGGCGAGCCCCACCGACAGCGGCAGGCTGACCGTCTCGCTGACGCCGGCCACGCCGAGCAGGTCGGCCAGGCCGCCACCGAGGTACGGCTCGGCGACGTACCCGACCAGCAGCGCGGTCACGGTGATACCGAGTTGCGCGCCGGAGAGCATGAAGGAGAGCCGGCTGGTGACGGTCAGGGCCCGCTTCGCCGCGGCGTCGCCATCGTCGGCGAGCTGGCGGAGTTTGCCCCGGTCCACGGCAACGTAGCCGAACTCCTGCGCCACGAAGTAGCCGGTGGCGGCGGTGAGCACGATGATCAGAAGGAGACCAACGACGATCAACACGGGTCGCTCAGGGCTCCCGGGGTCGTCGGGACGGGAAGATGCCGGGCACGACCCGGCTGGCTACTGCTGCCCTCCTGGGCAGAAGAGTCGATCATGAGGCCATTTTATCGGCCCCGGCTGGGACTCCGCTGAGGGTGGGCCGAAGGTGCCGATCGTCCGGTTCACCGTCGGCCAGAGGCGCGGCCCGGCCCGTCGCCCGATCAGCGGTCGGCCAGCTCGTCGGCGTCGAGCAGGTCCCGGGCCAGCCGGTCGGACCGGTACGCCGCACGCCCGACCATCTGCGCCGCGACCGGCGCGGTGGTCAGCTGGAAGACCGCCACCAGGAGGATCATGCCGAGGTCGGCCGGGGACCGCAGCCGCAGCGCGAGGCCGAGCAGCAGCAGGAGCGCCCCGAGCACCTGCGGCTTGGTGGCCGCGTGCATCCGGGACAAGGTGTCCGGAAAACGCAGGACGCCGATCGCGGCAGCCAGGCCGAGCAGCGCGCCGCCCACCAGGCAGCCCGCGCCGAGCCAGTCGGCGATCGTCCCGATCATGGCTGGTCCCGGACGGCGAAGCGGGCCAGCGACACCGTGCCGACGAAGCCGAGCAGGGAGAGCACCACCAGCACGGGCAGCGTGGTGGCGTGCCGGTTGATCGCCGCCTCGGCGCCCACCGCGCCGACCATGGTGGCGAGCAGCATGTCCGCCGCGATCACGCGGTCCAGCAGCGACGGGCCCCGGTAGAGCCGGGCCAGCGCGAGCAGCGCGGTCGCCGTGAGCAACACGGTGAGGACGACGGCCAGGAACGTGGTCACGGGCGGGTTCCCTTCTCGACAGGATCGGTCTGCACGCGGCGCAACTCGGCGGCCGAGCCCGTCGCCCGGACGATGCGCCGCTCGACGACGAGGGTGTGCTCCCGGGCCCGGGTCAGGTCCGCCGGCCCGTGGGTGTCCAGCACGTGCAGGTAGACCGTCCCGAAGTCCCGGTCCAGCTCGATGATCAGCGTGCCGGGCACCAGCGAGACCGCCTCGGCGGTGAGCGCGAGGTTCAGGTCGCTGGGCACCCGCAGCCGCACCGCGATGATCGCCCCACGTGGCCGGTAGCCGGGCTGCACGGCGATCCGGGCGACGTGCAGGCTCGCGCTGACCAGCTCGACGCCGAACCGCAGCGCGAACACCAGGAGCGCCCAGGGGCGCAGCCGGCCGCCGAAGGTGACCGCCGGCAGCGGGAAGAACAGCAGCACCGCGGCACCCACCAGGACCCCGCTGGCCAGGTTGGCCCAGTTGACCTCGCCCCAGAGCAGGTTCCAGACCACCACCAGCCAGCCGAGGGCCAGCGCCTGGTCCCGTCGTCGCCCGATCCGGCCGCCGCGGGGCGCGGGCGGGTCGGACTCGGCCTCGAGAGCGGGCCCGCGTCGGCCGGTCACGGTGCGCCGCCCGGCAGCACGGCGCGCACGTACGGAGTGCGCAGGCGCAGGTCGGCGGCCGCGTCGGCGGTGACGTCGAAGAGCGGACCGGCCAGCACGGTCAGCGCCAGCCCGAGCGCGACCAGGGCGACGGTCGCGCCGACCATCAGGGCGGGCAGCCGGACGACGGGCTCGGCGGTGGCCAGCCGGGGCGCCCGCCAGAAGGCGAGGTTCCAGACCCGGGAGGCCACGTAGAGAGTGAGCAGGCTGGTCAACGTGCCGGCCGCGACCAGCGCCCCGGGGAGCGGCCCGCCGGCCGCCACCCCGGCCTGGAGCAGGCCGAGCTTGCCGAGGAAGCCGCTGAACGGCGGCACTCCGGCGAGGTTCATCGCCGGTACGAAGAACAGCACGCCGAGCAGCGGCGCGACCCGGGCCAGCCCGCCGAGGCGGCGCAGGTCGGTGCTGCCGGCCCGCTCCTCGACCAGCCCCGCGACCAGGAACAGCGTGGTCTGGATGGTGATGTGGTGGACCACGTAGAAGATCGCGCCGGAGAGCCCGGCCACGGTGCTCAGCGCCACCCCGAAGATCATGTAGCCGATGTGGCTGACCAGGGTGAACGAGAAGAGCCGCTTCAGGTCCGACTGGGCCACCGCACCGAGGATGCCGACCACCATGGTCAGGCCGGCGACCACCATGAGCAGCCCGTCGACCTGGGTGCCCGGAAAGAGCAGGGTCTCGGTGCGGATGATCGCGTACACACCGACCTTGGTGAGCAGTCCGGCGAAGACGGCGGTGACCGGGGCCGGCGCGGTGGGGTAGCTGTCCGGCAGCCAGGCCGACAGCGGAAAGACCGCCGCCTTGATCGCGAAGGCGAGCAGCAGCATCAGTTGCAGGGTCAACCGCACCCCGTCGGGCAGGTCGTCGAGGCGTTGGGCGAGCTGGGCGAGGTTGAGCGTGCCGGTGGCCGCGTACACGAGACCCACCGCGGTCAGGAAGATCATCGAGGAGAGGATGCTGACCACCACGTACGTCGCCCCGGTCCGGATCCGGGTCTCGGTGCCGCCCAGGGTGATCAGCACGAAGCTGGCCGCCAGCAGGATCTCGAAGCCGACGAAGAGGTTGAACAGGTCACCGGCGAGGAACGCGGTCGTGACGCCGGCGGTGAGCACCAGGTACGTCGGGTGGAAGATCGTCACCGGCGTGGACTCGCCGATCTCGCTGCGACCCTGACCGATCGAGTACAGCAACACGCAGAGGGTGACCGCCGAGGAGACCACCAGCATCAGCGCGGCGAGCTGGTCGGCGACCAGGACGATGCCGACCGGTGCCGGCCACCCGCCGATCGCCATCACCACCGGCCCGTGCCGGTACGCCTGCACCAGCAGCAGCACCGCGACGGTGAGGGTGCCGGTCAGGCAGAGCACACTGACCGTGCGTTGCAGCCGGGGCCGGGTGGCCAGCAGCAGCGTCAGCGCCGCGCCGAGCAGCGGCACCACCACCGGCAACGGCAGCAACCCGCCCATCACGCCTCGTCCCCGCGCCGCAGGCGGCGGCGGGCGGGCTCGGGGTCGACCTGCTCCGGGTCGTCGCCCGGGCCCTCGCCGCCACGGTCGACGGTGGCCACCTCGTTGCGCTCCGCCCGGCGGATGATCTGCCGGTCCTCCAGGTCGTCGGGCACCTCGTCGTCGCCCGTGAGATACCAGCTGCGGTACGCCACGGCGAGCAGGAACGCGGTCAGCCCAAAGGTGATCACGATGGCGGTCAGCACCATGGCCTGCGGCAGCGGGTCGCTCATCCCGTCCACCGGGCCGGTGCCGACGATCGGCGCCCGACCGGACCGGCCGCCCAGCAGGATCAACAGGTTCACCCCGTTGCCGGTGAGGATCACGCCGAGCAGGATCCGGGTGAGGCTGCGCTCCAGCAGCAGGATCACCCCGCAGGCGACCAGCACCCCCACGGCAAGCACCAGCACCAGCGTGGGACCGGCGCCGCTGGCCGTCATGATCCGTCCCGCTTGTCGACGGCGAGCCCACCGGTGGTCGTCCCGGTCGCCTCGATGTGCCGATCCACCTCGGCCCCGAGACTGCGCAGGATGTCCAGCACCAGCCCGATCACGACCAGGTACACGCCGACGTCGAAGAAGAGGGAGGTGACCAGGTGGATGTCGCCGATCAGCGGTAGGGACAGGTCGACCCGGGCGCTCTCCAGCACCGATCCCCCGACCAGGAGCGCCACCACGCCACTCCCCGCCGCCACCGCCAGCCCCGCGCCCAGGACCGCGCCCGCGCCGACCGGGGCCGCCTCGGCCAGCTCGTACCGGCCGCCGGCCAGGTAGCGGCCCACCAGGGCGAGGCCCGCCACCAGCCCGCCGGCGAAGCCGCCACCCGGCGCGTTGTGCCCGGAGAAGAGCAGGAACAGGGAGAACAGCACCACGGTGTGGAAGATCAGCCGGATGACCACCTCCAACACGATCGAGCGGCGCTCATCGTGCAGGGTGGGCCCGCCGCGCAGCCACACCGGCTGCCCCGCTCGGTTCGCCCGGCTGGTTGGCTCCAGCCGGCGGGGCCGAGGCCCGGTCCGGGACCGCTCGAAGATCAGGCTGGCCACCCCGGTCGCGGCCACCACGAGCACCGCCAGCTCGCCCATCGTGTCCCAGGCCCGGATGTCGACGAGGGTCACGTTGACGACGTTGCGGCCGTACCCCTGGGCCACCGCCAGGTCCGGAAAGGCCGCGGCGATGTCCGGTGCCCGGCGGGCGCCGGCCGCGGTGAGGGCAAGCCCGGCGGTCACCACGCCCACCGCCACCCCGATCGCCCGGCGGGCCCAACGGCTGCGCCGTAGCGGGCGGGCCGAGAACCGCACCGGCAGCCGGCGCAGCACCAGCACGAAGACCGCGATGGTCGCGGTCTCCACCAGGAACTGGGTGAGCGCGAGGTCGGGCGCGCCGTACAGGACGAACAGCAGGGCCGTGCCGTAGCCGGTCATCCCCACCAGCAGCATCGCGGTGAGCCGGCGGCGGGCACGGACCGCCAGCAACGCGGCGGCGGTGATCACCAGCACGACCACCGGTTGCAGGAGGCTGTCCCAGAGCGGGATCCGGGCCCGCCAGGGGCTGGCGGCGAGCAGCGCCCCGCCGGGCAGCAGCACCAGGGCGAGCAGGATGGCGCCCAGGTACTGCGGCAGGGAGCCGCGCTGGGTCGCGCTGGTGACCTCAATGGCGAGCCGGTCGAACCGGCCCACGATCCACTCGTAGCCCTGGTTGCCCCCGATCGGTGAGCGGAGGCGGGCCAGCGCCGGGGCGAGCGGTCCGCGCAGGGCGAAGAGCAGGCCACCGCCGGCGAGCACCAGGCCGGACAGGCCGAGCGCCGGGGTCGGTCCGGGCCAGAGCGCCAGGTGCCCGTCGACCGCACCGAACAGATTGGCGTACGGGCGCAGCAGGCCGTCCAGCCCGCCGGCGGCCGGACCGGCGAGCAGCCCGACGCCGGCCAACACGGCCGGCGGGACCAGCAGCGACCCGGCGATCCGGTGCGGCTCGACCGGCGCCACGCCCGGCCGGTCGGCGAACGCGCCCCAGAGGAGGCGGGCGCTGTACGCGACGGTGAGCACCGTCCCGACGACCAGCCCGGCGAGGATCACCGGCCGGTCGGTGAAGGCCGCGAACACCGCCTCCTTGGCCACGAAGCCGATCAGCGGCGGTACGCCGGCCATCGACGCCGCCGCCAGCACCGCGACGCCGAACAGTGGCCGGGACCAGTGCCGCAGCCCGGACAGTTCACGCAGGTCACGGGTGCCCGTGCCATGGTCGATGATGCCGACGACCAGGAACAGCGCCGCCTTGAACAGCGCGTGCGCCAGCAGCATGGCGGTGCCGGCCAGGGCGGCGTCCGGGGTGCCGGCCCCGGTCACCGTGACCAGCAGGCCGAGTTGACTGACCGTCCCGTACGCCAGCAGCAGCTTGAGGTCGGTCTGCCGCAGCGCCGCCCAGCCGCCGAGCAGCATGGTGACCAGGCCGGCGATCTGCACCACCGGCCGCCACGGGCCGACGGTGGCGAGCACCGGCGCGAGCAGACCGACCAGGTAGACACCGGCCTTGACCATGGCGGCGGCGTGCAGGTACGCGCTGACCGGGGTGGGTGCCGCCATCGCCACCGGCAGCCAGGAGTTGAACGGCAGCACCGCCGACTTGGACAGCGCGCCCGCCAGGATCAGCACCACCGCGGTGATCAGGTACCCGCCACCGGGCAACGGTCGGGCGGCGATCTCCGACCAGCGGTAGGTGTCGGCATGCTCGCCCAGCAGGATGAACCCGACCAGCATGGCCAGCCCGCCCAGCGTGGTGACGGTCAACGCCTGCGCCGCCGCCCACCGGCTGGACCGCCGTTCGGTGCTGTGCCCGATCAGCAGGTACGAGAAGATCGTGGTCAGCTCCCAGCCGACGTAGAGCAGCAGCAGGTCGTCGGCGAAGACCAGGAGGAGCATCGCGCCCGCGAAGGCGACCAGGATCGCGGCGAACCGCGCGAGCCCGGCCGAGCCGGCGGCGAAGTACCGGGCGCTGTAGATCAGCACCAATGCGCCGACGCCGCCGATCAGCAGGGTCATCAGCCAGGACAGGGTGGTGAGCCGCAGTGCGACGTCGAGGCCCAACTGCCGGATCCACGGGTACGTCTCGACCACCGCTGCGCCGTGCTCGACGGCCGGCGTACGGGCCACCGCCCAGGCGAACGCGGCGGCCGGCGCCAGCGCCAGCGGGTAGCACGCACGCGGGCCCCACCACCGGACGAGCAGCGGCGCGGCGAGGGCCGCCGCGAGGTGGAGGATGAGCAGTACCAGCACCCGCGCTCCCGATCGAGGTGGCCGACGCCCGTGCAGCGGTGGCGCCTAGCGCCGATCAGACGCCAGTTCATCGCCCCTCGGGCGGTTTTGCCGGAATTGGCCGATTACGGGTGGGCCTGTGCGGTTCGCGGCAGCGGTCAGCGCAGCAGCGCGTCGCCGACGGGCCGCGCCTCGTCGTGGGCGACGCGTTCGTGGTGCAGGTCGGCCAGCAGGTCGACCCGGCCGAGCTGGCGTGCCACCTTGTCGACGACCCGCTCCGCGGCGGCCAACGACCGCACCGAGAGCAGGCGGCCGCGGCTCTCTCGACGTAACACGAAGTAGTGGACGGCGACGCGGACCAGGCCGCGGTCGGCGGCGCTGGCCTGGGCGGTGGAGACCACCAGCTCACGCAGGCAGCGGGCGAGCAGCTCGGCGAGCGCCAACTCGGGACCGTGCAGCCCGCCGCGGAGCAGGGCGAGGTGGCTGTCGACCTTGCGAATCAGCACGTCGGTGCCGGGTTCGACGCTGCGCTGCTCGCCGGCCATCCGACCCCTCCACCCCGGTTTGCGTTGTGAGTGAAGTTACTTTATGTTGCTCACCAGAAGCAAGCAGTTACGTGGCACTTAACGCGTTAAGCACGCATCTTGTGCTTATGACTCACAGTTGGCCACATTTCGGCGCCGACCGCTCGTGGTTGTCATACCGGCGGGGCACGATGAACCGATGAGCGGCGCAGACGATGGGGATACGGGCGCGGTGCTCGCCGGGTTCAGCCCGGCAACCCGCGCCTGGTTCGACGCCGCCTTCGCCGCGCCCACCGCCGCCCAGGCCGGTGCCTGGCGCTCGGTCGCCGCCGGCCGCAACGCCCTCGTCGTGGCACCCACCGGCTCCGGCAAGACACTCGCGGCCTTCCTCTGGTCGCTCGACCGGCTCGCCCGTGAGCCCGCCCCGGCCGAGGCCCGGCAGCGGTGCCGCGTGCTCTACGTCAGCCCGCTCAAGGCGCTCGCCGTCGACGTGGAGCGCAACCTGCGCACCCCGCTGGCCGGCATCCGGCAGGCGGCGACCCGGCTCGGCGTCGCCCCGCCCGACATCACCGTCGGCATGCGCACCGGCGACACCCCGGCCGACGAGCGACGGGCCTTCGCCCGCACTCCACCGGACATCCTCATCACCACTCCCGAGTCGCTGTTCCTGCTGCTCACCTCGGCGGCCCGGGATTCGCTACGCGGCGTCGAGACGGTGATCGTCGACGAGGTGCACGCGGTGGCCGGCAGCAAGCGCGGCGCGCACCTCGCCCTCTCCCTGGAACGCCTCGACCAGTTGCTGCCCGCCCCCGCGCAGCGCATCGGCCTGTCCGCCACCGTCCGGCCGATCGACGCCTGCGCCCGGTTCCTCGGTGGTGCCCGGCCGGTCGACGTCGTGCAGCCGGCCACTCCGAAGACCATCGAGGTCAGCGTCCAGGTGCCGGTCGAGGACATGACCCGCCTCGACGAGCAGGAGCAGCCACCGGAGGACGACCTCGGCGGTCCCGGGCCGCGCCGCGCGTCGATCTGGCCGGCGGTCGAGGAGCGGGTCTTCGGGCTGATCGGGTCACACCGGTCGACGATCGTGTTCACCAACTCCCGGCGCAGCGCCGAACGGCTCTGCGCGCGGCTCAACGAGCTGGCCGCCGAGGCGGTGGCCACCGTGCAGGCGGAGGCGCCGTCCGACGGCCGCGCGGTCGGCGTACCGGAGGGGCGGTCGTCGGGCGACGACCCGGCCGGCGACGACGACCCGGCACACGACGTGCAGCGGTGGGGTGGCCCCGCCGGGCCGATCCGCAATCGGCCACCCGCGGAGGTGATGGCCCAGTCCGGTGCCGCCGCCGGCGCGGTCCCGGTGATCGCCCGGGCTCACCACGGCAGTGTCTCGCGCGAGGAGCGCAAACATATCGAAGAGGCGCTCAAGTCCGGCCAACTGCCGGCGGTGGTGGCCACCTCCAGCCTGGAGCTGGGCATCGACATGGGCGCGGTCGACCTCGTGGTGCAGATCGAGGCGCCGCCCAGCGTGGCCGCCGGGCTGCAGCGGGTGGGCCGGGCCGGGCACCAGGTGGGCGCGGTCTCCCGTGGGGTGGTCTTCCCCAAGCACCGTGGCGACCTGCTCTCCTGCGCGGTGGTCGCCGAACGGATGACCGACGGCGCGATCGAGGAGCTGCACTACCCGCGCAACCCCCTGGACGTGCTGGCCCAGCAGATCGTCGCGATGGTGGCGCTCGAGCCGTGGCCGCTCGGTGACCTGGCCGTGCTGGTCCGCCGGGCGGCGCCCTTCGCCGAGCTGCCCGACTCGGCGCTGCACGCCGTGCTCGACATGCTCTCCGGCCGCTACCCGTCCACCGCGTTCGCCGAGCTGCGCCCCCGCCTCGTCTGGGACCGGGCCACCGACCTGCTCACCGGCCGCCCCGGCGCGCAGCGGCTCGCGGTGACCAGCGGCGGCACGATTCCCGACCGGGGCCTGTTCGGGGTCTTCCTGGCCGGGGCCGAGCGGGCCGCCCGGGTCGGCGAGCTGGACGAGGAGATGGTCTACGAGTCCCGGGTCGGCGACGTCTTCCTGCTCGGCTCCTCCTCCTGGCGGATCGAGGAGATCACCCCCGACCGGGTGCTGGTCTCGCCGGCCCCCGGGCAGGCGGCCCGAATGCCGTTCTGGAAGGGCGACCAGCTGGGCCGGCCCGTCGAGCTGGGCCGGGCCATCGGCGCCCGGGTGCGCACCCTGCTGCGGCAGAGCGACGAGGCCGCGCTGGCCGCGCTGCGCGCCGGCGGGTTGGACGAGTGGGCCGCCAGCAACCTGATGGCCTATCTGCGCGAGCAGCGGGAGGCCACCCGCTCGCTGCCCGACGATCGCACGATCGTGGTCGAGCGGTTCCGCGACGAGCTGGGTGACTGGCGACTGGCCGTGCACAGCGTCCTCGGCGCGCGGGTCAACGGGCCCTGGGCGCTCGCGGTGGGTCGCCGACTGGCCGAGCGGTACGGGGTGGACGCGCAGGTGATGCCCTCCGACGACGGCATCGTGGTGCGGCTGCCGGACACCGCCGACGAGCCACCCGGCGCCGACGTGGTGGTCTTCGAGCCCGACGAGATCACCCAGCTGGTGGAGGAGTCGGTCGGCACCTCCGCCCTCTTCGCCGCCCGTTTTCGGGAGTGCGCGGCCCGGTCACTGCTGCTGCCGCGCCGCGACCCGCGCCGCCGCCAGCCACTCTGGCAGCAACGGCAACGCGCCGCGCAACTGCTCGACGTGGCCCGCGAGTACGCGGACTTCCCGGTCACCCTGGAGGCCGCCCGGGAGTGCCTCCAGGACGTCTTCGACCAGCCGGCGCTGGCCGGGCTGATGCGCGACCTGGCCGCCCGCAAGGTCCGGCTGGTCGAGGTGGAGACCACTCAGCCGTCCCCGTTCGCCCGGTCGCTGCTCTTCGGCTACGTCGGGGCGTTCCTCTACGAGGGCGACGCCCCACTGGCCGAGCGACGCGCCGCCGCCCTCGCCCTGGATTCGGCGCTGCTCGGCGAGCTGCTCGGCCGGGTCGACCTGCGCGAGCTGCTCGATCCGACGGTGCTCGCCGAAACCGACCGGCAGCTCCGCTGGCTCACCGAGCAGCGCCGCCCCCGTGACGCCGAGGACGTCGTCGAGCTGCTCCGCGTGCTCGGTGACCTGAGCGCCGCCGAGCTGGCCGAGCGGGGCGCACCCGAGACCTGGCTGACCGAGCTGGAGGCCTCCCGCCGTGTGCTGCGGGTCCGGATCGCCGGCGAGGAGCGCTGGGTGGGCATCGAGGACGCCGCCCGGCTGCGCGACGCGCTCGGCGTGGCCCTGCCAGTCGGGGTCGCCGAGGCGTACCTCGCCCCGGTGGCCGACCCGCTCGGCGATTTGGTGGCCCGTTATGCGCGGACCCACGGGCCGTTCGCCGCGGCGAGCTGCGCGGCCCGGTTCGGGCTCGGCGTGTTCGTGGTCGAGCAGACGCTGCGCCGGCTCGCCGCCACCGGGCGGGTGGTCTCCGGCGAGTTCACTCCGGAGTCCGCCGGCGCCCAGTGGTGCGACGCGGAGGTGCTGCGCCTGCTGCGCCGACGGTCGCTCGCGGCGCTGCGGCGGGAGATCGAGCCGGTGCCACCTCGGGCGCTGGCCACGTTCCTGCCCCGCTGGCAGCAGGTCGGCTCGTCCGCTCGAGGGGTCGAAGCGCTCGCAGCGACAGTGGAGCAGTTGCAGGGCGCGGCGGTGCCGGCGTCCGCACTGGAACGGCTGGTGCTGCCCGGCCGCGTCGCTGACTACTCTCCCGCCCAGCTCGACGAGCTGTGCGCCAGCGGGGAGGTCCTCTGGGCCGGGTCGGGGGCGATCTCCGGTGGCGACGGCTGGGTCACCCTGGCGTACGCGGACGTCGCCCCGCTGCTGCTCCCGCCACCCGACGAGGCACTGACCCGGACCCCGCTGCACGACGCGGTGCTCGACGCGCTCGACGACGGGCAGGCGTTGTTCTTCCGGCCCCTGGCCGACCGGGTCGGCTCGACCGACGACGCCGCGCTGACCGCCGTGATCTGGGACCTGGTCTGGGCCGGTCACCTCACCAACGACACCCTCGCCCCGCTGCGCGTGGTGCTCGGCGCGGGCGGGGCACACCGCTCACGGCCGTCCGCGCCGCGTACCCGCTACCGACGGCCGGGGCGGGCGGCGCTGCCCACCCGGGGCGGCCCGCCGACCGTCGCCGGCCGCTGGTCGCGACTCCCCGAGCGGGATCTCGACCCGACCCGACGCGCCGCGGCCCTCGCCGACGTGCTGCTGGAACGGCACGGGGTGGTCACCCGCGGCGCGGTCATGGCCGAACAGGTGGTCGGCGGCTTCTCCGCGGTCTACCCGGTGCTGTCCGCGCTGGAGGAGCGCGGGGCCGCCCGCCGGGGCTACTTCGTGGAAGGGCTGGGCGCGGCGCAGTTCGCGGTGCCCGGCGCGGTGGACCGGCTCCGCGCGTTGGCCGAGCCGGCCGACGGGGCCCGAGGCCGGGGCGGGCCAGCCACGGTGCTCGCCGCCACCGACCCGGCCAACCCGTACGGCGCCGCGCTGCCCTGGCCGGACCGGGTGATCGACTCCGGCGACGGGGCCGCACCGGCGACCGGACACCGGGCCGGCCGCAAGGCGGGTGCCCTGGTGGTGCAGGTCGCGGGCGACCTGGTGCTCTACGTGGAACGGGGCGGCCGGACGCTGCTCTCCTTCACCGACGACACCGACACCCTGGCCGCCGCCGGCAAGGCGCTCGCCGACGCTGTCCACTCCGGCGCGCTGGGCGCCATGTCCGTGGAGCGGGCCGACGGCGAAGCGGTGCGCTCCTCACCGCTGCGCGACGCGCTGACCGCCGCCGGCTTCCGAGCCACCCCGCGCGGTCTGCGCCTACGCGGCTGACGCAGCGCGCCCGGCCTCGCCCCGCCCGAGCGCCAGCGCGGCGGCTCGGTGCCTACCGGAGGTTGGCGAGGACCTTCTCGTAGCGGAGGCGGTCGGCGGCCGGCGTCCTGGCCTCCAGATAGTTGAGCACCACCGCGCCGCGCTGGTACGACTGCCCACCCCAGGTCTCCGCGATGTCGCGGGCGCTCGTCTCGTCGGGAAACACGTACACCGTGACGGCGTCGGTGGCGATCAGCTCGGAACAGCCCAGACCCAGCCCGTCCGGTCCACAGTCCACCGAGCGGTCCTTCGGGTGCGGCACCTTCAGACCGGCGGCCTTGAACGCGTCGACGACCTGCTTCGCGCCAGGCGCTCCGGCTGGTCGCTTCGGCAGCACCACCGGCGGCGGGCTCGCGGGCCGACGTTCGATCGGCCCCTGCGGGACGGCGGACGGCGGGACGGGCGCCGGAGTTACCGCAGGGCTACCGCCGCCGGAGGTGCTCGCGGCGGACGGCGTACCGGGTGAGGAGGCGGTCGCCGAGACAGCGGGGGCGGCCGAGTCTGGCCGGGCCGCGTCCTTACTGCCACAGCCGGCGACGAGCGCGACGACGACCCCGAGTACCCCGACGGCGGGCAGGCTCCGATGTGTCACCAGGGCAGTGTGCCGAACAGGATTCGGCGACGGGAGGGGCCGGTCGGCCACTGCGGCTGTCTCATATCCGCCAGCGCCGGCCGATGGCGCGAGACGGGTACGTCGCGGGTTAGCCTGCCGGCATGTCCGTCGCGCCCTGGATCTCGCTGACCACCGACTACGGTCTCGCGGACGGCTTCGTGGCCGCCTGCCACGGGGTGATCGCCCGGATCGCGCCGGCCGCCCGGGTCATCGACGTGACCCACCTGGTGCCACCGGCCGACGTCCGGCGGGGCGCGGCCGTACTGGCGCAGACGGTGCCGTCCCTGCCGGTCGGGGTGCACGTGGCGGTCGTCGATCCGGGCGTGGGCACCGCCCGACGGAGTGTCGCGCTGGCCACACCGGGCGGGTTGCTGGTCGGCCCGGACAACGGGCTGCTGCCGGACGCCGCGGACGCGCTCGGTGGGGTGACCGCCGCGGTGGAGCTGACCAACCCGGCGTGGCTGGCCGCTCGGGTGTCCACCACGTTCCACGGCCGGGACATCTTCGCTCCGGTGGCCGCGCGCCTGGCGCTCGGCGTGCCGCTGACCGAGGCGGGGCCGCCGGTCGACCCGGCCGGGCTGGTCCGGTTGCCGCCTCCGGTGGTGACGCCGGACGCTGGGGGCTTCATCGCCCAGGTGTTGACCGTGGACCACTTCGGCAACGTCCAGTTGGCCGCCCCGGCGGACCTGCTCGACCCGCTGCCGGACACGGTCCGCGTGGGCGCACCGGCCCCAGCGCCGACCCGGCCGGCGGTGCGCGGCCGGACCTTCGGCGACGCCGAAACCGGCAGCCTGGTGGTGTACGTCGACTCGGCGGGACTGGTGGCGGTGGCGGTCAACGGTGGGCGGGCGGTGGACCTGCTCGGAGTGGCAATCGGGGACCTCCTGCGGGTCGCCGGCTGATATTCGACTGTGGAATGCTTCTCCGGTGGGTGAACACGTGGTTCCCGTCGGTTGTCCCTGCTGCGCATCCCGGACCGGCGGTGGGACCTGCCCGGTCTGCTTCTGGACCGACGACGGCCAGTCCGACGCCGACGCCGACGCGGTCCGGGGCGGCCCCAACGGCGATCTGAGCCTGTCGCACGCCCGGCTCAACTACGCCGTCTACGGCGCCAGCCACCCGCGCTACCAGGACATGGTGCGCCGGGCCCGCCCCGACGAGCGCCCCTGACGGCGCCCGCCAGGGCGATCGGGTCAGCAGGCCGGCGCGGCGCCGCCGTACACCCCCGAGACGTAGGCGTGGCTGACGTACTGGCCGGTGGCCAGGCGGTTCCACCGGCTGGTGGTGCGGTAGGGGCCGGTCACCAACTGACCGACGACGTAGCACTGGATCGGCACGTTGGCGTGCTGGGCGGCGAGGCCACGGATCGAGTACGCGGTGCTGGCCCCGGTACGGATGTTGAGCGGCCCGTCGCCGATAACCCCACGCGGCCCGCCACCGGTCCACAGGTAGGCCACATCGACCCAGGCGTTGGTGCGCAACCGCAAGCCGTCCCAGAAGGTTCCGTCGGCCAGGTCGATGCCGCCCGGGTTGAGCACGGTCCTGCCGAACTGGTCCCGTCCACCGTTGTAGCCGGACTGGTACGCCGCCTGTGCCTCGGGCCGGCCCTGCGGCAGGTTCTTCCAGTTCTCCCGTACGCCGGCGGGGTTCCAGTAGTCGTCGCGGGTGTTCCAGGGGCCGACGTCCCAGACCGGAGCGTATTCGCAGCGAGCACCGCTGGTGGTGCACACCCGCACGGTGTAGTCGCCGCTGTTGAGCGGGGACAGGCCGCGCCGCGACGGTAGTGCGGCGAAGTGGTCCCGTGGTCGCACGGTGCGCCCGTTGGCGGTCACCCCGCCGACCAGCCCGATCCGGGTGGCGTACACCCGGTAGGTGAGGCCGGGGGTGGCGGCGGCGACCGCGGCGAGGGTGTCGGCGGTGAGCCGCACGCCGCGTACCGTCGCGGTGGCGCCCCGGTCGCGCGCGGTCAGCACCACCCGGGTCTGCACCCGGCTGACCGGTCGGTCGAAGACCGCGCCGGCGGTCGCGGACCGCCACTCGCTCCAGCCGCTCACCCGCCAGCCGCGGACCTGCGCCTCCACTGTCGCGCCCACGGGGATCGCGGCGCTCAGCTCGGCCCGCACCCGCGTGGCGGGTCGGTCGAGGGCATGCGGGGTGGTCAGCAACATCCCCTCGGCGACCGCGCTGTGCGGGCTGCGGGGGCTGCGCCCGGCCGAACGGACGTCGCGCAGCCGAAGCCCGCCGGCGGTACGCCGGACGTTGACGTCGTCGCGGTCGACGACCGAGAGGTCGGCGTTCCACCGCTCGCCGCTCGGGGCGGCGGCCGTCAGGGTCAGTGGCGGTCCGGCGGCGGGGGTGGTCGGGACTCGGGTGCTGGCGAGCACGGCTGCGGTGCTGAGTGTGAGGACGAGGGCGAGGGCGACGGTTCGGGTGCGGCAACGCGGTCGCGTCATGGGCATTCTCCTCAGAACATCCCTGACCCTCGCATAGCGGGAGATCATGCGGAACCTGGGTACAAATGGCGACACACGCGAATGGCGCTCGAAGGGGGACAATGGCGGGATGCCCGAAGGCGACACCGTCTGGAACACGGCGCGCGTGCTGCACCGCGCGCTGGCCGGCGCACGGCTGACCGGCAGTGACTTCCGGGTGCCGCAGCTGGCCACCACCGACCTCGCGGGGTGGACCGTCCGCGAGTCGGCGAGCCGGGGCAAGCACCTGCTGCTCCGCTTCGCCGCGCCCGACGACGCGCACTGGACGCTGCACTCACACCTGCGGATGGACGGCGCCTGGCGGGCGTACGCCCCGGGTGAGCGCTGGGCCGGCCGGCCCGCCCACCTGATCCGGGTGGTGCTGCGCAGCCCCGGCGCCGTCGCGGTCGGTTACCACCTGCACGAGCTGACCCTCGTGCCGACCGCAGAGGAGGCCGGCCTGGTCGGCCACCTCGGCCCGGATCTGCTGGGCCCGGACTGGGACGCCGACGAGGCGGTCCGCCGGCTCGCCACCCAGCCGGAGCAGACCATCAGCGAGGCGCTGCTGGACCAGCGCAACCTGGCCGGTGTCGGCAACCTCTACAAGTGCGAGGTGCTCTTCCTGCGCGGCGTGTCGCCGTGGACGCCGGTGGGTGCGGTGCCCGACCTGGCCGGGACGGTGGCCCTCGCGCAGCGGCTACTATCCGCCAACCGGGGCCGCTGGACGCAGAGCACCACCGGCTCACTGCACCGGGGGCAGACCAGTTACGTGTACGGCCGCCGCGCCCAGCCCTGCCGCCGCTGCGGCACCGCGATCCGCAAGCAGGAGTTGGGCGAACGGGTCACCTACTGGTGCCCGACCTGCCAGCCCGAACGCCCGGGCGACCGGCCGCCCGCCTGACGACACCTCAGCGAACCGAGATCATCCCAGATACGGACGATTGGGTAATTCCTAACCGGCCTCCGGAGTCGCATGCTGCGGTTGAGTGCTCACCGATCGTCAGCAGAGTGCGGAGAGAGCCATGGCGTTGTTCCGCAGATTTCGCTCCACCTGGCTCGAGCGGACCGTCCGCGATCCGGACAGCCGCGCCAACGGTCAGCCGGTGTCCGTGCCGGCGGCGCGCACCGCCGAGGAGGCCACCCCGACGGCCAGCCTGGACCCGGCCGTGGTGCCCCGCTGCTTCGGCTCGGTGCCGAACTTCGCGCACAGCCCCCGCCCGGCCCGCGACCCCGACGGGCGGCTGGTGCCCGGCACCGGTCTGCGCAAGTTCGTCGACCCGCTGCCCATCCCCGGCCAGCTGGGCGGCGCCGAGCTCGGCGGACGCCTGCCGGTGGCGGTACCGGACACGATCAGCTACCCGGGCTGCGACTACTACGAGATCGGTCTGCAGGAGTACGCCCAGCGGCTGCACCGGGACCTGCCGGCGACCCGGCTCCGCGGCTACCGGCAACTCAACCTGGGCACCGACTCGTCGGGCCACAACACCGTGGCGCCCCCGGAGCGGCCCTGGCACCTCGGCCCGATGATCCTCGCCCGCCGGGGCCGGCCGGTCCGGGTGAAGTTCATCAACCAGCTCCCCACCGGGCGGGCCGGCGAGTTGTTCCTGCCGGTCGACGACACGGTCGAGGGTGCCGGTTCCGGGCCGCTGGACGGACCGGCGCCGTACCCGCAGAACCGGGCGGTGCTACACCTCGCCGGGGCGCGGACCGGCTGGACCAGCGCCGGCAACCCGGGGCAGTGGATCACCCCGGCCGGTGAGATCACGCCGTACCCGACCGGGGCGGGTGTCATCCCCGTGCCGGACATGCCGTCGCCCGGCGCCGGCGCCACCACGCTCTACTACCCGAACGAGCAGAGTGGCCGCCTCCTGTGGTTCCACGACAACACCCTCGGCCTGGCCCGGCTCACCGTCTACGGCGGGCAGCTCGCCCTCTACCTGCTCACCGACCCGGCCGAGGACCAGCTCGTCGCGGACGGGGTGCTGCCGGCCGACCAGCTACCGCTGGTGATCGAGGACAAGACGTTCGTGCCGGACGACACCCAACTCGCCGCCGAGGACCCGACCTGGGACCGGGAACGGTGGGGCGCTCGCGGCAGCCTGTGGCATCCGCACGTCTACCAGCCCCGACAGAATCCGTACGGGCCCGGCGGGCGTAACCCGACCGGTCGGTGGGACTACGGCCCCTGGTCACGCGACCCGGCCCCGGACGGCACCGACGGCCTGCTGGCACTGCCCAACCCGCACCACGACCCGGTCAGCGCGCCGGACGAGCCGCCACTCAGCCCCGGGGTGCCGCACCCCAGCGCGGTGCCCGAGGCGTACGGCGACACCCCGCTGGTCAACGGCGTCGCCTATCCGTACCTGGAGGTGGCGCCTCGCGCGTACCGGTTCCGGATCCTCAACGCCTGCCTGGACCGCAGCCTCAACCTCCAGCTCTACCGGGCCCGCTCGGACGCCCCGATGTGGGCCGGCGACGGCGCGCTGGCCGACGCCGACGCCGGCGAGGTGCCGATGGTGCCCGCCATGCGAGGCCCGGACCGGCCGCCGGGCTGGCCGGCCGACGGGCGTGACGGCGGCGTGCCGGACCCGGCTGCCGCCGGGCCGGCGTTCATCCAGATCGGCAACGAGGCCGGGCTGCTGCCCGCCCCGGTGGTGCTGCCGAACCAGCCGATCGGCTACCGCTACGACCGGCTCGACCCCACCGTGCTGAACGTCGACGGGCACACGCTGCTGCTCGGCCCCGGCGAACGGGCCGACGTGCTGGTCGACTTCTCCACCGTGCCGCCGGGCAGCACGCTGATCCTGTACAACGACGCCCCGGCCCCGCTGCCCGGCTTCGATCCGCGCTACGACCAGCACACCGCCGCGCCGGACCGGACCGCCGAGGGCGGCCCGCCCCGCACCGAGCCGGGGTACGGGCCGAACACCCGCACACTGCTCCAACTCCGGGTCCGCGGCACGCCCGCGCCGCCGTACGACCTGGCCCGGCTGCACGACCGGCTGCCACCGGCGTACGCGGCCAGCCAGCGCCCGCCGATCGTGCCGCAACCCGCGTACGACCCGTCGTTCGGCACCCGGACCACGCGGGAGACGACCGTGCCGGTGCACGCCAGCACGGTCACGTTCACCCCGGCGGGTGGCACCGGCCCGGTCACCCTGCCGATCGCGGTCAAGGCGGCCCAGCAGGTCTTCGAACCCGACCACGGCCGGTTGACCGGCCGACTCGGCGTCGGGCACCCCAACGCCGGGCCGCTCGCCCCGGCGACCCTGCCCCTCGGCCCGACCGACCCGGTCACCGAGGTGCTCTTCGCCGCCGATCCGACGGTGCCGGTGGGTGCGCCGACCGACGGCACCCAGCTCTGGCGGATCAGCGGCAACGTCCGGCAGACCGAACCCCTGTGCTTCGGCGGCTGCGACGTCCAGTTGGTCAACCGGGTCGGCTGGGACGGCACGCTGCGCCCCGCGCACGCCACGGAGCTGGGCTGGAAGGAGATCATCCGGGTGAACCCCCGGGAGGACGTCGTGGTGGCGCTGCGCCCGGTCGCCCCGACCCTGCCGTTCAAACTGGGCGACAGTGTCCGGCTCCTCGACCCGAGTCGCCCGCCCGGATCCCGGACCGGGTCGACCCCGACCAGCCCCGCGGACGGGCGCCCCGCCGTGGTGGTGAACCAGTTGGTCAACCTGGGTTGGGAGTACCGCTGGCACAGCCAACTCGCCGGGCACCGCGATCTGGGGATGAACCGGCCGTTGGTGCTGCGGGTCGCACCGAAGGCGCCGACCGGGCTGACCGCCACGCCCGTGCCCGGCTCGGCCACGGCGCTGCCGGCGATCGCGCTGACCTGGACCGGCAACGGCGACCGCCCGCCGGCCACCAGCCACCTGCTGCAACGGGCCACCGACGCGACCTTCACCGGCGAGGTCACCACCCTCACCGTCGCGGCCGCCGCCGTCCGGTACACCGACGCGACGGTCACCCCGGGGGTGACCTACCACTACCGGATCCGGGCGGAGAACGCGGTGAGCTGCTCGTCCTGGTCGAACAGCGTCCCCGCCTCGGTGCACCTGGCCGCCCCGGCCGGCCTGGTCGCGGCCATCCCGCCGGCCGCGCCGCTGCGGGTGGCGCTGCGCTGGACGAACCGGTCCTTCGCCACCGGCATCGACGTGCAGCGGGCCACCAACCCGACCTTCACGAGCGGCCCCGGCACCACCGCCATCGGGGTCGGCGGCAGCCACCTGGATGTCGCCGTCGCACCGGACACCACGTACTACTACCGGGTCCGGACCACGTACCTCGGTGCCACCTCGGCCTGGTCGACGGTGGCGGCGATGAGCACCCCACCCGCGCCGTTGGCCCCGAGCGGGGTGAGCGCCAACGCCACAGCGCCGGGCCCGGACACCGCGACCGTGCTCCTGGGCTGGACGGCCAGCACACCCACCGGCCCGGGGGCCGGGTTCATCGTGCAGCGGGCGCTGGATCCGGCGTTCGGCCGGGAGGTGGCCACCTTTACGGTGACCGCGCGGGCCTTCACCAACACCGGGCTGGCCCGAGGCACGACCTACCACTACCGGATCCGGTCGTTCAACGTGGTGGGCAGTTCGGCGTACACCGGCCCGATCCTGGTCACCACACCGCCGTGACGGCCTCGGCGGCGGGCGGGTCAGGGGCTCGGCGCCCGCAGCGGGGTGCCCACGGTCCGCAGCTCCGCCAGCGCGGACGCCACCCCGTGCAGCAGGTCGGTCGCCTCGGTGAGCCGGTCGGCGGCCGGGTGGGTGGGCTCCGGTCGGGCGTCCTCAGCCAGGTAGCCGGCGGCCGCGACCACCAACCGCTCGTAGGCCGCGACCCCGCCCTCCAGTTGGGCGGTCAGCACGCCGTGCGCCTCGGCCAGCGGAGGCCGGGCGTCGGCCGGGGCCAGCCGCAGCGCGCGTTCGACGCTGGCCACCCGGTTGGCCAGGTCCCGCAGCGAACGGTCGGCGACGGCGGCCTCCAGCACGGCCGGCTCGGCCAGCCCGGTGAGCCGGGTGGTCATCCCGGCCAGGGTGAGCGCGGCTCGGTCCAGCCGGGCCCATTGCTGCCCCGCGCTGGTGCCGCGCAGCGCGACCCTGGTCCGTACACGGCGCACCTCGGCCAGCACGCCCGGACCGACGGGCAGCCGCTCGACGGCGGCGACCAGCCGGGCCCGCGACCGTGCCGCGGCCTCGGCCGGGTCCAGTGCCGGGGGCGCCGGCTGGGCGGCGAGTGCGCGCAGGTCGAGCCAGCGCCAGGCGGCCAGGGCCACCGCACTGCCCGCGGCGCCGGCCCAGGCCGCGTCGGGCAGACCGAGGCCGGCGTACGGGGTCAGCACCGCGGCCGCACCGCCGAGCCCACCGGCCAGCACGCTCCACCGCCGGGCCGACCGGCGCAGCCGGCCCAGTCGACGGAAATATCGCGTCCGCTCGTCTGCCAACGTGACCTCCTCGGGCCGGTCGTTCAGCTGGCGGCGGTCGGGTCGCCGGTGCCCCGTTCGCGGGCGAGGTTGGCCCGGATCTCGTCCAGCCGGGCGGCGGCAGCCGGGTCACCGGCACCGGCCTGCGGCACCGCCGGTCGCTGCGCCGCGCCGCCGAGCTGCTCCCCGGCCATGCTCGAGCGGATCTGCTCCAGTCGGGCCGAGCCGGCCGAGTCGATGGTCGCCTTCTGGATCTCCAGCATCCGGCCCTCGACCGAGTTGCCGGCCAGCTCCGCGCGGCCCATCGCGTTGGCGTACCGCCGCTCGATGCGGTCCCGGACCTCGTCCAGCGACGGGGTGTTGGTGGGCGCGGTCAGCGAGGACATCGACTCCAGCGAGCGGGCCACCGTCTCCTGCATCTTGGCCTGCTCCAACTGGCTGAGCAGCTTGGTGCGCTCGGCGAGCTTCTGCTGGAGGATCATCGAGTTGTTCTCGACCGCCCGGCGGGCCTGCGCGGCGGCGCCCAGCGCCTGGTCGTGCAGGGTCTTCAGGTCTTCGGTGGCCTGCTCGGCGGAGACCAGCTGAGTGGCCAGGGTCTGCGCGGACTGCTCGAACCGCCCGGCCTCGGCCTCGTCACCCTTGGCCCGGGCCTGGTCGGACAGCACCAGAGCCTGCCGGGCGTTGCCCTGCAACCGCTCGACCTCGGTCATCTGCCGGGACAGCTTCATCTCCAGCTGACGCTGGTTGCCGATCACTGCGGCCGCCTGCTGGACCAGCGCCTGGTGCTGCCGCTGGGCATCCTCGATGGCCTGCTGGATCTGCACCTTCGGATCGGCGTGCTCGTCGATCTTGGCACCGAAGAGCGCCATCAAGTAGTTCCAGCCCTTGACGAACGGGTTCGCCATCTCCCCGGTATCCCCTCAGTAGCGTCGCTCCACCGCGGCCGGGTCGGACGAACCGACCGCGACCCGGCCGGTAACCATCGTCCCAGCCGAACGCCACCGAGGGCATCCGTACCGGGCGGTCGACAGCACCGGCAGCTCCTGCCGGCCACCCTACGCGGCCCGTGCCAGCCCGCCCATGGTCAACGGGAAGGTCGGGCTCAGGCGGCGCAGACCACGTCCCGGTCGCGCTCGGTGGGGCGAACCCGGGTGCTGCGCAGCGTGGCCTTGAGCGGCGAGTCGTGGCGGACCGAGACGGCGACCTTGCCGTCGGAGGTGACCTGGCGGACGCCCCGGTTGGTGCTCTTGCGCACAGCGGACGCCGCGCCCACGGGGGCGGCCTCGGCCGGCTCGTCCTGCATGGGGACCAGCACGCCCGGCATCTGCTCGGCCAGCGCCACGTGATCGCTGACCTCGCGCAGCAGCTCGGACAGGCGTGCGCCGAGCGCGTCGCAGATCGCGGCCAGCAGCTCGCTGGACGGCTCCTTGTGCCCCCGCTCGATCTCGGAGAGGTAACCAAGGCTGACGTTGGCGGCGGTGGACACCTCGCGCAGGGTGCGTTGCTGCCCCTGCCGGCGCGCCCGCAGTGCGTCACCGATCACCCGGCGTAGCAGGACCATCGCACCTCCCCCTGAGGGAATACCTCTCGCCCGGCGTCGAACAGCCGGTCGCGGTGAACCGCGCCGACCCCGAGCGCCGGAGCCTTCCCGCAACCGTACCCGGTGCGGGCCCGGCCGACATCCCGCCCCGCCCGCTGGTTCGTCGTGATCAGCTCACCGCCGCCCGGTGCGGGCCGTCTCCGCCCCGTCCCGGGCGGCGTCGGCGGTCTCGGCGTCGGCGGTCCTGGCCTTGGCGCTGACCTGAGCGGCGTCGGAGGTCTTGGCTGTGGCGTCCGCCTCGGCGGCGTCGGCGGCGTGGATACGTTCGGCGAGCAGCCGCAGCGCCTCGATCACGGCGGCTGTGCGGATCTGCTCCCGCCCGCCGTCCAGGTCGAGCTGTCGGACGACACCGCCGTTCGGGCCGGCGACCGCCACGTAGACCAGGCCGACCGGCTTGCCGTCCTGCGGTTCAGGACCGGCGACACCGGTGGTGGCCACTCCCCAGTCGGCGCCGCAGCGCCGCCGACCGCCCTCGGCGAGTTCCGCCGCAACGTCCGGGTCCACCGGCCCGCGCTCGGCCACCAGGTCGGCGGGTACGCCGGCCAGCTGAGCCTTGAGCTCGGTGGCGTAGACCACCATCCCGCCCCGGTAGATCGCGCTGACCCCGGCGATATCCACGATCGAGGCGGCGAGCAGCCCTCCGGTGAGCGATTCGACCGTGGCCAGGGTCTCGTGCCGCTGCGCCAGGCTGTGCACCACGGCTGCCGCCGGACTACCCACCTGCCCACTCAGTTCCCGCTCCACCAAGCCCTCACTCTCCCCGTCTTCACAGAGCCCACCCGACTCGCCCCCAGTCAGCATCGATCAGGAGCATCCTGCCCACCCGCCCAGAGGCGTGGTCCCCACCAAGCCCATCACTCGGGCACACGTCGATCATGGAGGTGTGGTGGTTCGTGAACCGGGCACAAGGGTGCATTATCCCCGCCACGACTCCATGATCGACGCGTGCCCGAAGCAAGGAAGGGCCAACGTGCCCGTACCGCGCGCCTCACATTGTCGATCTTGCACTTTGTGTCGCGGCAAATGCCGCAATAGCGATATTTCTACGGCACAAAGCGCAAGATCGGCGGGCCGCGCGAGCGGGCCGCGCGAGCGGGCCGCGCCAGCGGGCCGCGCCAGCGGGCCGCGCCAGCGGGCCGCCCAGCGGGCC
>NZ_JBAKHW010000044.1:0-44523 GCF_036906815.1 Micromonospora sp. CPCC 205539
GACAGCGAGCGGGCATGACCGTCCGCCCGTGCCGCGACCGCCGGCCGGGGGTCGCGCCACGGTCGTACGCGCGGTCAGGGAGGCTGGGCGGATGAGCGACACCACCGCCCTCTCCGCCGACCGCATCCTGGACGCCGCCGAGGAGGTGCTGCGCCGGTACGGGCCGGCCAAGGCCACCGTGCTGGACGTCGCCCGCGCGCTGGGCGTCAGCCACGGCAGCGTCTACCGGCACTTCGCCAGCAAGGCCGCACTGCGCGAGGCGGTCGCCGAGCGCTGGCTGGCCCGCGTCTCCACGCCGCTGGTCGAGGTGGCAACCAGCGCGGGCCCGGCTGCGCAGCGGCTACGCCGGTGGCTGGCCGAGCTGAGCGGCACCAAGCGCCGGATGGCCCGGGAGGACCCGGAGCTGTTTGCCAACTTCCACCAGCTCGCCGAGCTCTCCGAGGGCGTGGTCACCAATCACCTGGAGGTCCTCGCCGGTCAGCTCAGCCTGATCGTCGCGGACGGGGTGGCGGCCGGAGAGTTCAGCGTGCCCGACCCGGCGGTGGCGGGGCGGGCGCTGTTGCAGGCCACCGCGCGGTTCCACCACCCGGCCCACCGCGCCGAATGGAACGAGCCGGGTCTCGACGACGACCTGGCCGCGGTGGTCGCGCTGCTCATCGACGGCCTGCGTACCCGCCCGGTCGGCTGAGCCCGCCGCCCCGGGTCAGGCCGGGACGGCCGCGAGCAGCCGGTCGCGCAGCACTGCGGCACGGTCGGCGAAGCCGCGCTGCGCCACGGCGTACTCCGCCCGACCCTCCGCGGTCTCCACCCGCACCGGCGGATAGCCCAGCGCCGCCAGGTCGTACGGGCTGGCCCGCATGTCGAGCGTGCGGATGTCCCGGGCCAGCGCGAAGGCGTCGCCCACCAACTCCGAGCTGACCAGCGGGGACAGCTTGTACGCCCACTTGTACAGATCCATGTTGGCGTGCAGGCAGCCCGGCTGCTCGTGCGCGTGCTGGGTCTCCCGGGTCGGAGTGAGCAGGTTCAACGGTCGGGCCGGCGCGGTGAAGAACCGGAACGCGTCGAAGTGGCTGCACCGCACACCGCGCTCCTCGACGACCGCGGCGGTCCGCTCCGGCGTCAGCCGCAACGGCCAGGCGTTGTGCCGCAGCTCCTCCTGCGTCTGCCGGTAGACCATCGCCCACTCGTGCATCCCGAAGCATCCGAAGTGCGCCGGCCGGCCAGCGGTCGCCGCCAGCAACGAGCGGATCCAGACGATCGACTCGCCGCGTCGCGCGCGTACCCCCTCGGTGTCGAGGGTGACCCCGGCGGCGGTGGCCCGGTAGTCCCGGCCGAAGTCGGCCGGGTCCGCGCCGCGCAGCTCGACCCCGGCACCCGGATGCCAGCGACGGAGCTGGGCCGGCCGGTGCGAGTAGTAGGTGAACAGGAAGTCGGCCACCGGGTGTCGTTCGCCACGGCGCCGACGGGCCAGGTGGGGCGTCAGCCAGGCGTCCGCCCGATCCTCGTGGGCCCGGCGGCGGGCCTGCCAGGCCGCCACGTCGAGCACGGCGGGGGCGAGGGCGGCGGTCACGGACCCCAGGGTACGACCGCCGCCCGCCCACCGGTCAGGGCATGTCCACCCGCACGCCGGCGGAGAAGACCCCGCTGCGCAGCTCCAACTGCCGGGGCGGGTCCCGCCCGTCGACGGTGAAGACCAGCGGAAGCACCATCCGGGTGCCCGCGGCCATCGGGTCGGCGAAGACGTCCCGGCCCAGGTTCGCCGCCCGGGTGGCCGACTCGTCGGTGCTCACCCAGCGCCCGCCGGGCAGGTAGGCCCGTTGCAGTTGGCCGTGCCACGGCTGCTGCGCACCGGTGACGTTGCGCACGCCCACGGTGGCCTGGCACCGTCGCCCGGCCGTACCGCCGCCGTCGGCTCGCCCGACGCTGCCGGCCGTGCCGCAGGACATCCGGTACACGGTGAACTCGAACGCCGACTCGCGGAGCGGCACGCCCACCGGGCCGGACATCCCGGTGCCCATCCACGCGCCGCTGGTCGGTTGTTTGTCGGTGTCGATGGCCGCGACCTGGCGGGTCGCCGTCCATCCGGCCGCGCCCAGGATGCCGGCCAGCACGACCACGGCCGCACCCACCAACAACCAGACCGGCGGGGTACGACGACGCGTCGTCGGAACCGGTGCCGCCGGGCGCGGATAGATCGTGCCGCGTCCTCCGTCGGTGCCCTCCGCAGAGGCCAGAGCGGAGGCCGTCACCCGACGCCCGCGCCGCAGGCGCCACACCACGAGCACGACGGCGCTGAGCAGCAGCAGGGCGGCCAGCCCGGCCAGCAGCACCGGGATCCGCTGCCAGGGCGGCGCCTGCTTGGCCTCGGCCGCTGGCGCCGCCGCCGCGTGCCAGGTGGCCGTGGCGCAGTCGTACGGCCGGCTGCCGTCACTGGTGAACGCGCAGGCCGGCGCGGTTATCGGCTGACCCGGCGCGGTCGCGGTGAGCGCGGTGCCCAGCGTGGTGGTGCTGTGCGCGGGCAGCTTCAACCGCCAGGTCACCTCGGCGGCCGCCCCGCCACGGGTGGCCTGGCCGCCGGCGCTGATCGCGGTGGGCGTCGAGCCGGCGGGCAACTCCTGGCGCACCGTGGTGTCGACCGGCAGGCTGCTCACGTTGCGGACGTGGATCCGGTACCGCGGTGCCGGGCTGCTCTCCGGAGCGACCGCCACCGTGACCCGTGCCGGCGGTGCCGACGCTGGGGCCCGGGACGGTGGTGCCACCGCCGGCGGCGCCGAGGGTGGGGTGGGTTCCGCGGTCAACGCCACCGCCACCGGCGGGTTGGCGCGCGCCGGTGCTGGCATGACTGTCGTGGGTGGTGGCGCGGTCCGTGCGGGCTGTGGCGTGCTCATCGCGGGTTGTGGCGTGACGGCCGGTGGTCGTGGCGCGGCCGCCGCCTCCGGAGCCGCCGACGGCAGGGCCGGCACAGCGGCGAGGATGCCGAGGCAGTGCACGAGCACTGCGAGGGCTCTGTGGTGTCGTGTCGATGCAGGCATACGAACGAACCTCCGGAGCCGACGCTAGGTGCGCTGCCCCTCCGTGCGGGTACGAAGTCGGGAAGCCCGCCCCGGCCGCCGCCAATGCGGGTAGGGTGCCCCGCGCTGACGGGTTGAGCACACCCGCGCGCCGGTCCTGGCCGGTTGACCCCTCGACGGGGCTAGATTGGCCAGGTGCGTATCGCTCGTTTCGCTCATGCCAAGGGAATGTCGTTCGGGGCCGTCGAGGGCGAGCCGGAGGCCGGGCCGGAGGGCCTGACCATCGCCGAGATCGAAGGCCACCCGTTCGGCCAGCTCACCTTCAGCGGGGCCCGCTGGGCCCTCTCCGATGTCCGACTGCTCTCGCCGATCCTGCCCAGCAAGGTGGTCTGTGTCGGCCGTAACTACGCCGACCATGCTGCCGAGCACGGCAACGAGGTGCCCAAGGAGCCGCTGCTCTTCCTCAAGCCGTCCACCTCGGTGATCGGCCCCCGGGACGCCATCCGGCTGCCGATCTTCTCCAAGCAGGTCGAGCACGAGGCCGAGTTGGCGGTGGTGATCGGGGCGCCGGGAGCGCGCCGCGCCGACCGGGCCGCCGCCGAACGTGCCATCTTCGGCTACACCTGCGCCAACGACGTCACCGCCCGGGACCTCCAGCGCTCGGACGGGCAGTGGACGCGCGCCAAGGGCTTCGACTCGTTCTGCCCGATCGGTCCGTGGATCACCACCGGTCTGGACGTCTCCGACCTGGAGATTCGGTGTGAGGTGGGTCGCAACCCGGAGGAGATGGAGGTCCGCCAACTCGGCCGGACGAAGGACATGGTCTTCGACGTGCCGGGCCTGGTGTCGTACATCTCGCACGTGATGACGCTGCTGCCCGGCGACGTGGTGCTCACCGGCACGCCGGCGGGGGTTAGCCCTCTCGTCGAGGGGGATACGGTCACCGTGCGGATCGAGGGCATCGGCGAGCTCAGCAACCCGGTCGTGCCCGTCGCCTGATTCGTCCGATGCCCCCGTTTCCGCAGCTCGCAGCCGCTTCGGGGGGATCGGATTTGGCCTGTCGGCACCGGGAGGGTAATGTTCCTTCCCGGCGCCGCAAGGGGCCAATGGGGTATGGGGTAATTGGCAGCCCAACTGATTCTGGTTCAGTTAGTCTAGGTTCGAGTCCTGGTACCCCAGCGCAGCTGGGATTCGCGAGAATCCCGGACGCTGGATTCTGACGGAGTTCGACTTCGTCCCTACGGGGTCGAGGGTGATCTCCGATGGAGTGCAGCTCCTCCGCCCGCGAGGGTGGAGGAGCGAAATTAGTTCTGGCCCCGTCGTCTAGTGGCCCAGGACGCCGCCCTCTCAAGGCGGTAGCGCCGGTTCGAATCCGGTCGGGGCTACAACAGTGCACAGCCCGTCTCACTACGGTGAGGCGGGCTGTTTCGTTCGCTCCAGCGCCCGCGCACCCCGTGGTCGTGTCCCGCGAGCGGTGCCGCTAGACTACAACCGCACCGCTCGTCAGGGCGGTGAAGCAGGAAAGTTCTGGCCCCGTCGTCTAGTGGCCCAGGACGCCGCCCTCTCAAGGCGGTAGCGCCGGTTCGAATCCGGTCGGGGCTACAAACAAAGCGCGTCTCGCTTCTGCGAGACGCGCTTTCTCGTACCCGCCCTCCGTCCCGGCGCTCCGTCCCCGTCCCCGCGCCGCCCCGCAGCACCGCGTGATCAAGAGCTTTGCGTCATCGGATCTGGCGTGTCGTGACGCAAAGCTCTTGATCACCAAGGCGATACGGGTGGCGGTGGGGTCATGCCTTCAACAAGGGCGGCCGAGGGTTGCCAGGTGGAGGATCTGCACGGCTCTCAACGGGTCCACGACCCCTCCCGGCCCCGCCCCATCCTGGCTCCGCCTCATCCTGGCCCCGCCTCATCCCGGCTCCGCCCCATCCTGGCTCTGCCGATCTTGCACTTTCGGTCCCCGGTACGTGTGGAATGCCCACTTTGTTGAGGCAGCAAGTGCAAGATCGCGGGACTGGCGACCCGACCCCTCGTCGATCATGGAGTTTTGGTGCCGGAATTGCGCCATAACGACTGCTCTGTCGCCCACGGCAACTCCATGATCGACGGGGCGGGGCGGGGCGGGGCAGGGCAGGGCAGGGCAGGGCAGGGCAGGGCAGGGCTTGGTGGGCGTTGGTTCTAGAGGCCGGAGAGGCGTTGGCCGGCTCTTACTACGGCCATGGCGTGGCGTTCGCCGGGGCGGCGGCCCAGGCGCTCGATCGGGCCGGAGATGCTGACCGAGGCGATCACCCGGCCGGTGCGGTCCCGGATCGGGGCGGAGACGCTCGCCACACCGGCCTCCCGTTCGGCGACGCTCTGCGCCCAGCCGCGGCGGCGGACCTCGGCCAGGGTGCGGCCGGTGAACTTGCTGCGCGGCAGCAGCGGCATGACCGCCTCCGGCGGCTCCCAGGCGAGCAGGATCTGCGCCGCGGAACCGGCGGTCATCGGCAGCACCGAGCCGACCGGAACGGTGTCCCGCAGGCCGCTCGCGCGCTCCGCCGCCGCCACGCAGATCCGTTCGTCGGCACGGCGTAGGTAGAGCTGAGCGCTCTCGCCGGTGGCGTCGCGCAGGGCGGCCAGCAGCGGCTCGGCGGCGGTCAGCAGGACGTCCGGTGCGGCGTTGGCCAGCTCGCCCAACCGGGGGCCGGGACGCCACCGGCCCTGGGTGTCCCGGACCAGCATCCGGTGGATCTCCAGTGCCTGCGCCAGCCGGTGCGCGGTGGCCCGGGGCAGCTTCGTACGGTCAACGAGTTCGGCCAGGCTGGCGCCGTCCACGCAGGCGGCCAGGATGACCACCGCCTTGTCGAGGACGCCGACACCGCTCATACTGTGTCCCACAAGCCGAAACTTACCTCCCAGAATTTAGGATGTCCAGATGGTGGGAGTCACTCCTGAGCCGAGGCCCCTGGCCGAGAAGGTCTGGGACGCGCACGTCGTACGGTCCGCCGCTGGTGAGCCGGACCTGCTCTTCATCGACCTGCACCTGCTGCACGAGGTGACCAGCCCGCAGGCGTTCGACGGGCTGCGGCTCGCCGGGCGCCGGGTGCGTCGTACCGACCTGACCCTCGCGACCGAGGACCACAACACCCCGACCGGGTACGCCGATCCCGCGTTCCGGTCCCGCCGAGGTGACCTGCTCACCATCGCGGACCCCACGTCGCGTACGCAGATCGAAACGCTGCGCCGCAACTGCGCCGAGTTCGGGGTGCGACTGCATCCGCTCGGCGACGACAACCAGGGCATCGTGCACGTGATCGGTCCGCAGCTCGGGCTCACCCAGCCCGGCCTGACCATCGTCTGCGGCGACTCGCACACCGCGACCCACGGCGCGTTCGGCGCGCTGGCCTTCGGCATCGGCACCAGCGAGGTGGAGCACGTGCTGGCCACCCAGACGCTGCCGCAGAGCCGCCCGAAGACCATGGCCGTGAACGTCACCGGCGAGCTCGCCCCGGGAGTCACGGCCAAGGACCTCGTGCTCGCGCTGATCACCCAGGTCGGCACCGGCGGGGGTCGCGGGCACATCGTCGAGTACCGCGGCCCGGCGATCCAGGCGCTCTCGATGGAGGGGCGGATGACCATCGCCAACATGTCCATCGAATGGGGCGCCAAGGCCGGCATGATCGCACCGGACGAGACCACCTTCGCGTACCTCAAGGGTCGGCCCAACGCGCCGCAGGGCGCGGACTGGGACGCGGCGGTCGCCTGGTGGCGGACACTGCCCACCGACGAGGGCGCGCGCTTCGACGCCGAGGTGACCCTGGACGCCAGCCGGATCACGCCGTTCGTCACCTGGGGCACCAACCCGGGGCAGGGCGCGCCGCTGAGCGCGCCGGTGCCGGACCCGGAGGACTTCGTCACCGACTCGGAGCGCGCCGCGGCCCGGCGCGCGCTGGAGTACATGGACCTGCGCCCCGGCACCCCGCTGCGCGAGCTGCCCATCGACGTGGTCTTCGTGGGTTCCTGCACGAACGGCCGGCTGGAGGACCTGCGGGCCGCCGCCGACGTGCTGCGCGGCCACCAGGTCGCCGACGGCGTCCGGATGCTCGTGGTGCCCGGCTCCGCCGCCGTACGCGAGGCGGCCGAGGCCGAGGGTCTGGACAAGGTCTTCGCCGACGCCGGCGCCGAGTGGCGGTTCGCCGGCTGCTCGATGTGCCTGGGGATGAACCCCGACACGCTGAAGCCCGGTGAGCGCTCCGCCTCCACCTCGAACCGCAACTTCGAGGGCCGCCAGGGCCGGGGTGGGCGTACCCATCTGGTCTCCCCGCCGGTCGCCGCCGCCACCGCCGTGGTCGGCCGGCTGGCCGCCCCCGCCGACCTGTAGAAGGGACTTCAGGAGATGGAGTCGTTCACCACCCACACGGGCACGGCGGTGCCGCTGCGCCGTTCCAACGTGGACACCGATCAGATCATCCCGGCCGTGTACCTCAAGAGGGTGACGCGGACCGGCTTTGCCGACGGGCTGTTCAACGCTTGGCGGGAAGATCCGGCATTCGTGCTCAACGATCAATCGTATTCTGGTGCGTCGATCCTGATCGCCGGTCCGGAGTTCGGCACCGGCTCCTCCCGTGAACACGCCGTCTGGGCTCTGCGGGACTGGGGCTTCCGCGCGGTGGTGGCCCCGCGCTTCGGCGATATCTTCCGCGGCAACGCACTCAAGGAGGGCCTGCTGCCGGTCGAGCTGGAATTGAGCGCCGTCGAGGAGTTGTGGGACCTGATCGAGGCGGAGCCGAGCACCCCGATCACCGTCGACCTGACCGCCCGACAGCTCCGGGCAGGGGCCGCCAACTGGTCGTTCCCGCTCGACGACTTCAGCCGCTGGCGCTTGCTGGAGGGCCTCGACGACATTGGACTCACCCTTCGGCACGCCGCCGACATCGACGCGTACGAGGCGGGTCGAGCGCCGTTCCTGCCCTCCGTGGCATAGCCGTAGACCGGCCTGTACATCGGATTTCACCCTCACCGGGCCAACCGGTGGGGGTGAATCCGTTACGACACAAGGGCTTTTTTCGACCGAATGTTTGTGTCCCGGCAGCACAGGGCATACCGTGCGCGCAGAATGGCTCGCGACGAGTCAGTTGCACAATCGGGAGGAAGTCGTGAACAAGGCCGAGCTCATCGAGGCGCTCGCCGTTCGCCTGGGGGACCGGAAGACGGCGGCGACCGCGCTCGACGCGGTCCTCGCTGAGGTCCAGGCGGCGGTCACCAAGGGCGAGAAGGTGGCGATCACCGGATTCGGAGCTTTTGAAAAGCGTGTGCGTGGTGCGCGAACAGCGCGCAACCCGCGTACCGGCGAGGCGGTGAAGGTAAAGAAGACGTCAGTCCCGTCCTTCCGCCCGGGCGCCGGGTTCAAGGAGATGGTGGCCAGCGGCAAGGTGCCGAAGGCCACGGCGGCGGCGAAGAAGACCGCCACCGCCACGACGACCGCAAAGGCGGCCGGCACCAAGGCAACGGGCACGAAGGCGGCCGGCACCAAGGCCACCGGCACGAAGGCGGCCGGCACCACGGCCACCGCCGCCAAGGCGGCCAGCAAGAAGACCGCCCCGGCCAAGGCGAGCAAGACCACGGCGACCAAGACGGCCGCCACCAAGAAGACCGCCCCGGCCAAGGCGAGCAAGACCACGGCGACCAAGACGGCCGCCACCAAGAAGACCACCGCGGCGAAGAAGACCACCGCGGCGTCCAAGTCCACCGCGGCGAAGAAGACCACCGCGACGGCGACCAAGAAGGCGGCGGCCAAGAAGGCGCCAGCGAAGAAGGCACCGGCCAAGAAGGCGGCCAGCAAGCGCTGACCGACCCTCGCGAAGGGCGTCCACCCGTGGGTGGGCGCCCTTCGGCGTACCCGGACCGTTGACCGGGTCGGCCGCCACGCGCAGAATCGCCGTGCCGGCCCCCTCCGCCGGTCCAACGACGGGAAGAGGGCACCGGTGCGCCACCGCCTGCTCACCACCGGATCGCTCGCGCTGGGCGTCCTCCTGCTCATCGACGTGCTGCGGGTCTGGCTGCCCGGCATCATCACCATCTTCGGCCAGGCCGCGTCCACCCCGGCCGAGCTGATGGGCGCATTCGCCCTCGGCTGGTTCGTGCTGGCCCTGGCCGCCCCGGCGCTGATCCGCTGGGTGGGCGCTCGCCCGGTCACGATCGTGGCGGCCGTGCTGCTGGCCGCCGCCCGGCTCGCGCTCACCGCCGCTCCCGGCGGGCGTCCGCAGCTCTGGTTGGCCACCGCAGGGCTGTTCGCCGGGCTGGTCTGGCTGGTCGGCACCGCCGCCGGCACCGACCAGCCGGTGCCCGGGCTCGCGCTGGGGCTGACGGTCAACGCGGCCGGACACGCCCTGCTGGACACGTACGACCTCGTCTGGCGGGGGGACGCGACGGCCTGGCTGGTCAGTGCGGTCGCGGTGACGCTCTTCCTGCTGGCCGTGGCACTGCCGCCTTCCGTGCCGGTCGGCCCCGGCGGTGCCCGGGCCTGGCTGCTGGCCGGGCCGGTGCTGCTGCTGGCCGGGATGGTGGCGCTCTCCCCGGCGCTGGCTCGGACCGGAGCCTCCTACCTGTTCGCCGGGAACGGCGTAGCCCTCGACCCGCTGTTCGGCCTCGCCCCGGTGCCGGTGGCGGTCGCTGGCTTCCTGCTGCCCGCGCTGACCCGCCCGCCCCGTCGGATCGGCCGTGTCCTCGGCCCGGCGACACTGCTGGTCGGGGCGGTCCTCTTCGCCCTCGACCGGGGCGACCTCCTCGTCCCGGCCATCCTGCTCACCGCCGTCGGTCTCGGCGCCTGCCTGGCCCTCAGCCAGGACGCGGGCCGCACCGAGGGCGCCGGCGAGGCCGACATCGTCGAGGCAGGAGGCGTCGGGTGGGCGCGCCGTCGCGGGTACGCCGTCGCCGCCGGCATGGTCGTCTTCGCGCTGGGGGCGGTCGGCTACTACTCCGCCTACGACCTCGGCTACCCCAACGCGGCGGTGCCGGTGGTGGTCGCCGCGCTGGTCGCCGCCGTGGCCCTGGCCACCCGTCCCGCCGACATTCCGCTCCCGACACCGTTGCCACCTCTGCGGACCACGGCCGCCGTCACCGCGCTCGCCCTGCTGGCGCCGCTGTCCCTCGACGAGCTGCACGTGTCGAGCAACCGGGACGGGCCGCCGGAGCAGCTCACCGTGGTGGCGTACAACATCCGGATGGGCTTTGGGCTGGACGGTCGGTTCGACCTGGACGGGCTGGCCGACACGGTCCAACGGCAGACGCCCGACGTGGTGCTGCTCAGCGAGGTGGACCGGGGATGGCTGCTCAACGGCGGCCACGACACCCTGGACCTGCTGGCCGACCGGCTCGGCATGCCCTACGTCTTCGGGCCGGCAGCCGACCCGGTCTGGGGCGACGCAGTGCTCAGCCGCTGGCCGATGACGGATCTGCGGACCCTGCCGCTGCCCGCCGTCGGGGCGCCCACCGGCGCGCAGGCCCTCGCCGTCACCCTGAATCTCAGCGACGGCGTCCGTACCGCCGTGGTCAGCACCCACCTGCAACCGCCGCCCGACCAGGGCCCGGTGGTCCAGGCCCGCGCGGTCGCCGACTTCGCCATCGGGTACGCGGCCGGCCGGCCGTTGGTGGTGGCCGGCGATCTGAACACCGAGCCGGGCGACGAGGCGTTCGAGCAGTTCACCAGGGCCGGCCTCGTCGACGCCCTGGCAGCCGGCCGACCGTTGACCACCAGCCCCGCCGACGACCCGCGCCAGCAGATCGACCACGTCTTCGTCTCGCCCGGCCTGGTCCCCGGCAGTCCGGTCGCGCCACGCGGCACGGCCAGTGACCACCTGCCGGTCGCGGTCACCCTCACCCTCCCGCCGCGCTGACCGCAGCGGTCACAGGCGGTCGGCGGCGAGCAGTCGGTCGGTGGTGAAGGCGAGCAGCCAGCCGCCGCCCTTCGGCGTGGTGAAGTCCTCGTCGGCGCGACCGGTCAGCCGTTCCAAGGCGCCCGGCAGCACCTTGCCCTGGCTGCACACCGCCACCTGCCCGCCGGCCACGCCCAGCTCGAGCAGTCGGGCGGCGGTGGCGAGCACCTGTTCGTCGGGCTGCTGGCCCGGCTGAGGCTCGTCCAGGTCACCGCAGATCTCGATCGGCAGGTCGAGCAGCGCGGCGGTCGGATCCAGCGTCTGCACGCAGCGGCGCGGTGAGGCCGAGACCAGCCGGGTCGGCCGGACCAGGGCGATGAGCCCGGCCAGCGTGGACGCCTGAGCCCACCCCTCGGCGTCCAGTGGTCGGCCGGTGTCCGGGCCGGTCCAGGTGGCCCGCTTGCCCGCGTGCGCGTGCCGCACCAGGGCGACCGTCCCGGTCACCGGTGGCAGCGCCGCGTACGCGGCCAGCACCTCGGCGTCGTGCGGATAGCTGACCAGCCGGATCGCGTCATCCACGGGGAGCCAGCGCATGTCGTCCACCTCGGTGCCGGGCTGGAAGCCACCACTGGCCACCGCCCGCATCGACCAGTAGTCGACCACCTTGGGCTGACCCTCGCTGCGGTACCGCACCGAGGGAAGCCGCACCTGCGGCACACCCCGTACGTCGGATTCCTCGGCCACCTCGCGTACCGCCGCTTCCAACGGGTGCTCACCCGGCTCCAGCTTGCCCTTGGGCAGCGTCCAGTCCCCGTAGCGGGGGCGGTGCACCAGACAGACCTGCACGCCGTCGACGGACGGCCGCCAGGCCACCCCACCGGCCGCCCGGATGCCGGTCACGGCAGCCATTGGGTCCGTCGACGCCGGGTGGCGCGGTGCCACGCGGCCGGGAACCGGGACCGCATGCCGCGTACCGTCTCGCGTTCCCGCTCGGCCAGCCGCCCGGCGGTGACGGCCAGTTCGTGGTCGTCCGGCCGCTCGGCGGCGATCTCTAGCCAGGTCTCGGCGGCCACGGCGGCGTCCTGGTGCTCGCCGAGCACGTCCTGCACCCCGGCCAACGCGCCGGACAGCCGTCGCGGCGCCTTGCCGAGTGCCGGGGCCACCGCGTTGACCGCGTACCGGGCCTGCTTGCCCGCCTTACGTACGGCGTGCCAGCGGGTGTCGGGTGCGAGCGGGTCGAGCCCGTCGACGCCGTCCGGCCCGGTCAGCCGCCGCCACGGGCGGCTCACCAGCTTGGGCAGCGCCCGCGCCGCCGGAGCGGTCGCCCGGCGGGTGAACCGGGGGGCGCGGGTGGCCAGCACCACGGCGTCGACCAGGGCCAGGTACCGGGTGGAGCGCAGCGCCTCGTCGACGGCGGCGAGCGCCCGCCGCTGCCGGTCGGCCAGGGCCTCGTCCAGTCGGTCCACCGCGGCCGGGTCGAGCGAGCTGAGCGGGTCGGTGGACGCGGTGCGTCGCAGCCGCTCACGGAGCACCTCGGCATCGCGGGCCGCGCCGAGCACGTCGGCCAGCCAGCGCAGCTCCGCGCGCAACGGACGCGCCCAGGTCTTCCGGAGCAGCGGCCCGAAGGTGCGCATATCGCTGCGGAGCCGCCGGCAGGCCACCCGCATCTGGTGTACGGCGGTGTCGTCGTCGCCGACCGGGACGCGCAGCCGAACCAGGGGGTCGTGCGTCAGCAGCCGGCGTACCCCCTTGCGGATCGCCTCGGTCACCACGTCTCCGGCGGTCGGGTCGGCCGGTAACCCGGCCGGCGCGACCAGGTCCGGGTCGGCCTGTGCCGCCGTGCCCAGAGCCCGTACGTGTTTCGGGGTGAAGGACCCGCTGCGGGCGCCGGCGTCGCGCAGCACCGCGCCGACCCGGTCGAGCAGCTTGCGGTTGCCGGCCTTGAGCTCCACCTCGACCTCGCGGAAGGCGCCGGTGGTGGCGCCCGAGCCGTCGAGCACGGTCACCTGGTCGTCGACCACCTCGGCGAGCACCGCACCGGCCTTGTCGCACACCTCGTGGGCGCGCCGGACGGTGCGTAGCACCGTGACCGGCGCCAGCGGCGCGCCCCGGTGCAGGGCGGTGACCAGCTCCACCAGCTCCGGTGGCGGCTGCCCGACCGGCCCGGGACGGGAGATCTCGTGCCGGACGCCCGGCGTGCCGGTGGGCAGCTTCACCGTCCAGGGCAGCTCGTCGCCCTTGCGGTGGCGCAGCGAGGCGCCGGCCCGGGCCAGCCGGAGGTCGACCGTGTCGAGGTAGCGCGCCACCAGCGTCACCGGCGGCAGGGCCCGGACCCGTCCGCCGGCCGGCGGTGTGGCGCCCAGGTCCGGCAGCACGAAGGCCTCGTCCACCTCGTACTTCTGTTCCTCCTCCACCATCAGGTCAGCCTATGCCGACCTTGGTCAGCCCGCCGTGCCACCGACGCGGCGCAGCAGGAGTTCCTGGAGGTGGTCCTTGGTCGCCTCGTCCGGGCCGCTCCGCCGGGACCAGCAGCCGTCGCCCGCGAGCTCGAACGCGTCCACGTCCGGGCTCATCGCCTGGGTCAGCACGTGGTCCAGCTCGGCCCGCGCGATCGGGTCGCTCACCTGCACGAGCGCCTCGACCCGGCGGTCCAGGTTGCGGTGCATCAGGTCCGCCGAGCCCATCCAGAACTCGGCCTGCCCGTTGTTGCCGAACCGGAAGATCCGGGAGTGCTCCAGGAACCGGCCGAGGATCGAGCGGACCCGGATGTTCTCCGAGAGCCCCGGCACCCCGGGACGCAGCGTGCACATGCCCCGGATGAGCAGGTCGACGTGGACGCCGGCCTGGGATGCCCGGTACAGCGCGTCGGTCAACTCCTCGTCCACCAGGGAATTGACCTTGAACTGGACCAGGCCGGGCATGCCCAGCCGGACATGCGAGATCTCCCGCTCGATGCGCTCGATCAGGCCGCTGCGGATGCCCTGCGGTGCGACCAGCAGCCGGCGGAACGCGGTCTGCCGGCTGTAGCCGGTGAGCACGTTGAACAGGTCGGTGAGGTCGGCGCCGATCTCCGGATCGGCGGTGAGCATGCCGAAGTCCTCGTACAGTCGTGCCGTCTTCGGGTGGTAGTTGCCGGTGCCGATGTGGCAGTACCGGCGGATCTGGTTGCCCTCCTGCCGCACCACCAGCGCGGTCTTGCAGTGCGTCTTCAGGCCGACCAGCCCGTACACCACGTGGCACCCGGCGCGCTCCAGCGTGCGGGCCCAGCCGATGTTGGCCACCTCGTCGAAGCGGGCCTTCACCTCCACCAGCACCACCACCTGTTTGCCGGCCGCCGCCGCGTCGACCAGCGCGTCGACGATCGGCGAGTCGCCGCTGGTCCGGTAGAGGGTCTGCTTGATGGCCAGCACGTTCGGGTCGGCGGCGGCCTGCTCGATGAAGCGCTGCACGCTGGTGGCGAACGAGTGGTACGGGTGGTGCACCAGGACGTCCCCGTCGCGCAGGGTGGCGAAGACGCTGCGCGGCACCTCGCCCTCGGCGAGCCGGGGGTGGGTGGCCGGCACGAACGGCGGGTCCTTGAGGTCCGGCCGGTCCGCCTCGCCGTACACCTGCCACAGCGCGGAAAGGTCCAGCAGGCCGGGCACCCGCAGCACGTCCTGGTCGTCCATGTCCAACTCCCGGACGAGCAGCTCCAGCATGTGGTCGGAGATCGACGCGGCCACCTCCAGCCGGACCGGAGGGCCGAACCGGCGTCGGGCCAGCTCCCGCTCCAGGGCTTGGAGCAGGTCCTCGTCGCGGTCCTCGTCGACCTCCACCTCGGCGTTGCGGGTGACCCGGAACAGGTGGCACTCGACCACCTGCATGCCGCTGAACAGCTGCCCCAGGTGCACCGAGATCAGGTCCTCCACCGGCAGCATCCGTACACCCGGCTGGTCCCGGTCCACCCGGACGAACCGGGGAACGTTGTTGGGCACCTTCACCCGGGCGAACAGCTCCGAACCGCCATCCGGGTCGCGAACCGCCACCGCCAGGTTCAGCGACCGCCCGGAGATGTACGGGAACGGGTGCGCGGGGTCCACCGCGAGCGGCGTCAGCACCGGGAAGATGTGCTCCCGGAAGTAGGTCCGCAGCCGTTCCCGCTCGGCGTCGCCCAGCTCGCCCCAGCGCAGGATGCGGATGCTCTCGTCGGCCAGCTTGGGCAGGACGTCGTCCACGAAGCAGGCGGCGTGCCGGGCGCCCAGCGCGGCCGTGCGCTCCGCGATCAGCTCCAGCTGGGTCCGCAGCGGCAGCCGGTCCCCGCCGCGGACCGGCAGGCCGGCGGAGAGCCGCCGCTTCAGCCCGGCGATCCGCACCATGTAGAACTCGTCGAGGTTGCTGGCGAAGATGGCCAGGAACTTGGCCCGTTCCAGCAGCGGGGTGCGCTGGTCCTCGGCGAGCGTGAGCACCCGGGCGTTGAAGTCGAGCCAGGACAGCTCGCGGTTGAGGAACCGGTCCTCCGGCAGCGGCGGGTGCGGCGCTGGTTCCTCGTCGGGCTCGCCGTCGGCCGACGACCCGTCCGGCCGGGTCGAGCGCACTCCACCCGCCGCGGGGCCGTCCGTCTCCGTCGGAACGGCGGGGTCGAGGACCTCGTCCAGCCCCGAGGACGACTCGGCCGGGTCGGGATCGAGCGCGTCCGCGCGGGCGGCGCCGGCGCGTTCGGCACGGGACGGGACGAACCGGCCGTCGGTGCCGCGCGTGCGGGCGCCGTTACGGGGGCCGGCGGGGTCGAGGGCGGACGGGCTGGCCGGGCTCTCGCGAGGGGTGCTCACCCGCCCATAATCTCCCGATCCCGGTTAACGCAAAATGAACTTGGCCTCGCAGGTTCAGCTCATCGTCGGCAATGTCACCCGGACGACCTCGCCGTCGGAATCAATGTCGATGCGGACCCGCTGGCCGAGCCGGAGCAGCCGCAGCCCGGAAGCATCGAAGGCACGGGCCGGAAAGCGCAGCTCGGTGCCGTCGTCGAGCAGCAGCAGGCCGCTGCGTGTCGCCGCGTCGTAGGTGGCCACCGTGCCCTGCATGCTGGCACCGTACACCGGGTGGGTCAGCCGGCGGCGCGGGCCGGGCGGCCCTCGTCGATCAGTGCGGCGGTGCGCGCTCCCAGCCCGAGCCGGGCGGCAGCGGCCAGGTCCGCGGCGGTGTCCACGTCCCGGCGCAGGCTGGGCCAGTCGCCGATCAGCGGCAGGGCTCCGCTCGCCGCGTGGGCCGCCGCCGAGCCGACCCCGAACCGCGGGTCCAGTCCGACGCCCGGCGGCGCCGCGAGCAGCACCGTGCCGGTGCCCGGCGCGTCCGGCACGAAGCGGCGTACCCCGGCTCGGTCGGTCTGCGCGGCGAGCAGCGCCGCCGCCAGCTCGGCCGGGCGCAGCGCCGGCAGGTCGGCGGTGATCCCGACCACCCAGCCGGCTGCCGCGCCCGCCGCGCCGTGCCGGAACGCGGCGTTCAGGCCGGCGTCCGGCTCGTCGGGTAGCACCCGCGCGCCGACGGCCCGGGCCGTCGCCGCCACCTGGGCGTCGTCGGTGACCACCAGCGCCTCGGCGACCACCGGACAGGCCAGCACCGCGCGGAGCGTGTCGGCCGCGAGCGCCAGAGCCAACTCCTCATGGGGTACGCCGGGCAGCGCGCCCCGCAGCCGGCTCTTGGCCGCGGCCAGACGCTTCACCGGCACCACCACGGCCCACCTCGGCTGACTCACGCGAACAATCCTGCCAGTCGGACGTTGGGACCCTCGCTGGCCGTACCGGGGGCGAGCAGGCATGATTTCCGCTGCGGGTGTCGCGGACGGGGTTTCGCGACGGGACGAGGAGGCGCAGTGGCACGGCGGAGGCTCGGGTTCTGGCAACGGTTCGCCGTCGGGCTGGTCAAGCCGGTGATGACCGTCTGGACCCGGCGTACCTGGCGGGGGCAGGAGCACCTCGGCCGCGACGGCGGCACGATCATCGTGGCGAACCACATCTCGCACGCCGACCCGCTCGTCTCCGCGCACTTCATCTACGACTCCGGGCGGTGGCCGCGATTCCTGGGCAAGGCCAGCGTGTTCCGGGTGCCGGTGGTCGGCTGGATCCTGCACCGGTGCCTGCAGATCCCGGTCGAGCGGGGCAGCGTGGACGCGGTCCGCTCGCTGGACGCGTCGATCGCCGCGCTCGACGAGGGCGGCGCGGTGGTGATCTACCCGGAGGGCACCACCACCCGGCAGCCCGAGCTGTGGCCGATGAAGGGCAAGACCGGCGCCGCACGGCTGGCGCTGGCCACCGGCGCGCCGGTGGTGCCGCTGGTGATGTGGGGCCCGGAGCAGATCTTCGATCCCCGGACCAGCCGGCTCAACCCGCGACCGCGCATCCCGGTGACCGTGGTCGCCGGCGAGCCGATCGACCTGAGCCGGTGGGCGGGCGCCGCACCGACCCGGACCACCCTCGAGGAGATGACGGACGTCATCATGCTGCGGCTGCGGGACATGCTCGCCGAGGTCCGTGGCGGCACGCCGCCGCCGCTGTGGGAACGCCCGGCCCGGCCGGCCGTCCAGCAGCAGGGCGAAGCAGCATGAGCGGGCATGTCGCGGTGCTCGGCGCCGGCTCCTGGGGCACCGCGTTCGCCAAGATCCTCGCCGACGCGGGGCGGGACGTGACGGTCTGGGCCCGCCGTGCCCCGGTGGCCGAGAGCATCCGCGGCGACCGGCGTAATCCGGAGTACCTGCCGGACCTGCTGCTACCGGCCCGGGTCACCGCCACCACCGACGCCGTCGAGGCGATCACCGGCGCCGAGTTGGTGGTGCTGGCCGTGCCGTCGCAGACCCTGCGGGGCAACCTCGCCGAGTGGGCCGGGCACCTGCACCCGGACGCCACCCTGGTGTCGCTCATGAAGGGCATCGAGCTCGGCACCACAAAGCGGATGAGCCAGGTCATCGTGGAGACGGCCGGGGTGGCCGCGGACCGGGTGGTGGTGGTGTCCGGCCCGAACCTCGCCCCGGAGATCGCCGCCGAGCAGCCGGCCGCCACCGTGGTCGCGGGCACGAACAGCCACCGTACGACGCTCGTCCAGTCCTCGATCCGGACGCCGTACCTGCGCCCGTACACCAACGACGACGTGATCGGCTGCGAGTTGGGTGGCGCGGTCAAGAACGTGATCGCCCTGTCGTACGGCATCGCCACCGCGATGGGCTTCGGCGACAACACCCGGGCCATGTTGATGACCCGGGGGCTGGCCGAGACGGCCCGCCTGGGCGTAGCGCTGGGAGCCGACCCGATCACCTTCGCCGGCCTGGCCGGCATGGGCGACCTGGTCGCCTCCTGCTCGTCCCCGCTGGCTCGTAACCGCACCTTCGGCGAGCACCTGGGCCGGGGCGAGACGCTGGAGCAGGCCCAGGCCGCCACCCGGCAGACCGCCGAGGGCGTGAAGAGCTGCCTGGCGATCCGCGACCTGGCCCGGGCACACGGTGTCGAGATGCCGATCACCGAGCAGGTCGAGCGGATCTGCCACGAGGGGATGGACCCGCGCCTCGCCGTGGACACCCTGATGAGCCGGACGGCCAAACCCGAGTCGTACGAGTGAGGATCTGATGAGCGATCTGGGGGACGGCACCCGCAGCGTGCGCGCTGGGCTGCCCGAGCCGGCGCCGGGGCAGCCGTTCCTACCCGGGCCGGTCTTCGCCGCGCCGTACCACCTGGACCCGTGGCAGGGGCCGGCCGGCGCGCCGAACGGCTACGGCCGGCCCGACAACCCGACCCGGCGGCTGCTGGAGGCGGCCGTGGGCGAGTTGGAGGGTGGTGACTGCCGGGTCTTTGCCAGCGGCCAGGCGGCCATCACCGGGCTGCTGCTCACCCTGCTGCGCCCGGGGGACACCGTGGTGCTGCCCACCGACGGATACTTCCCGGTCCGGGCGTTCGCCACCGACGTGCTGGAGGCGCTCGGCGTCCGGGTGCTCTTCGTGCCGACGGTCGGGCCGTACCCGTCGCTGGAGGGCGTCCGGCTGGTGCTGGTGGAGACCCCGGCCAACCCGGGCCTCGACGTGGTCGACGTGGCCGCGCTCGCCGAGCGGGCGCACGCCGCCGGCGCGCTGCTCGCGGTGGACAACACCACGGCCACCCCGCTCGGTCAGCGCCCACTGGACCTCGGCGCCGACCTGGTGGTCGCCTCCGGCACCAAGGCCCTCACCGGCCACTCCGACCTGCTGTTGGGCTACCTGGCCAGCCGGTCCGCCGAGCTGATCGACGCCGTGACGGTCTGGCGCAACGCCACCGGCGCGGTCCCGGGCGCGTTCGACGCCTGGTTGGCGCACCGGTCGCTGGCCACCCTCGACCTGCGGTTGGCCCGGCAGACCGCGAACGCCGCCGCGGTCGCCGACCTGCTCGCCGCCCGCTCGGACGTGACCGGTCTGCGCTGGCCGGGGCGACCGGAGGATCCCGCGTACGCGGTGGCCTCGGCGCAGATGCGTCGGATGCCCGGGGTGCTCTCGTTCGACCTCGGCGACGCCGACCGGGTGAGCCGGTTCGTGGAGGCCGCCCGACTGGTGGCGGCGGCCACCTCCTTCGGTGGCCTGCACACCACGGCGGACCGTCGGGCGCAGTGGGGCGACGACACCACCCCCGGCTTCGTCCGGCTCTCCTGCGGCGTGGAGGACACCGTCGACCTGGTGGCCGACATCGCCACCGCGTTGGACGCCGCCGGGCCGGTCTGAGTTATCGTGTCGGCGGCCCGCGACCGTGGGCCGCGACCGGAGGAGGTGAGTCCGATCCGCCAGCCAGCAGGACCGGCGCTTCCTCCCGTGTCCACGCCGCTCTAGCGGCCACGGGAGCGCCGGCGAGCGTTCCCGGAGGCTTCCCATGGCACCACCCTTCCCCACCGACCGACCCGCCCTCGTCCACCGGCTGCGGACCGCCGGCTGCGTCTACGCCGAGGACGAGGCCGACCTGTTGCTGGCCGCGGCGGACACCCCGGCGGCGCTGGCCGACCTGACCGATCGCCGGGTGGCCGGCGAACCGCTGGAGTACCTGCTCGGCTGGGCCGAGTTCTGTGGCCTGCGGATCGCCGTCGCCGCGGGCGTCTTCGTGCCGCGCGGGCGGACAGCTCTGCTGGTCGAGGCGGCCGCCGCGGTGACCGGCCCGGCGCCGGCCGTGGCCGACCTCTGCTGCGGTTCCGGGGCCACCACCGTCGCCTTGGCGCACCGGCTCGCGCCACGCTGGCTGGCCGCCGCCGACATCGACCCGGCGGCCGTGGCGTGCGCCCGCCGTAACCTCGCCGGGCTGGCCGCCGAGGTGTTCGAGGGTGACCTGTTCGCCCCGTTGCCATCGCACTGGCGTGGACGGCTGGACCTGGTGGTCGCCAACGCCCCGTACGTGCCCACCGCGGCGGTGGCGCTGATGCCCGCCGAGGCGCGGCTGCACGAGGCCCCGGTGGCGCTCGACGGCGGCCCGGACGGGCTCGCGGTGCTCCGCCGGGTGGCCGACGGCGCGGCCCGATGGCTTGCGCCGGGCGGACACCTCGCAGTGGAGGTCGGCGACGCGCAGGTGGACGCGCTCTGCGCGGCACTCAGTGCGGTCGGGCTGGTGCCCAAGGTGCGACACGACGAAGACCTGGACGCCACCGCAGTAACCGCCCAAAACCCAGGCTAAGCCCACCCCCCGCCCCACCCCCGCACCCCCGCACCCCCTCCCGCACCCCCGCCCTCCCTCCCCCTTCGGGCCGGTGATCAAGAGGTTCTGGTCAAATCCGGCCCCGACGGTGACGCAAACCTCTTGATCGACCGGGCGCTGCGGGGTTGGCCCGGGGGCCTCGGTCGATCTTGGAGTGGTGGCGTCCTCTTCGATGCCATAAGAACCGCTTTGTCGCTCACCACAACTCCATGATCGGCGTAATGGCTGCGGGGTGGCGGCGGGGTGGGGTTCGGTGGGGCGGGCTGGCGGCCGGTCCGTCTCCGGTTTGGGAGGCAGTGCCAACTGGTGTCTCGCGCGGTCGGGGTGGTCGGGCGTGGCGGGGGAGCGGAGTTGGCACTAGCCTCGGCTCACACTCACGACGGCGGGAGGCGGTTTCGGTGGGCAGCGCAGGGGTGCCGGTGGTCGTCGGGCTGGACAACGGCGGCACCAGCAACAACGCCACCGTGCTGACGGTGGACGGCCGGTTCCTGGTGGACGGGCTGTTGGAGATCCCCAGCGAGGTGCAGGCCGGGCCGGAGGCGGCGATCGAGGCGTTGGCCCGCGCGCTGGACGGCGCTCTGGCGCAGACCGGCGTGCCCCGTGAGCTGGTCCGCGCGGTCGGGCTGGACACTCCCGGGCCGGCCAGCGCCACTGGCGTCATCTCGTCGCGAGGGTCCACCAACTTCTCCCAGCCGGCCTGGCGCGGCTTCGACGTCCGGGGAGCGCTGGAGCGGCGGCTCGGCCTGCCGGTGATCTACCACAACGACGGCAACGCCGCCGCCCTCTACGCCCACCACGTGCACTTCGGTGCCGACGCGATGGCCCGATCCTCGGTCTCCGCGATCGTCGGCACCGGGCTCGGCGGTGGCGTGGTCGAGAGCGGCCGGGTGATCGCCGGCGCGGCCGGGATGGCCGGAGAGTTGGGCCACGTGCACATCCCGCTGACCGGGCTGATCGGCCCGGGGCAGCCCGAGCCGACCTGCGCCTGCGGCTTCACCGGGGACGTCGAGAGCGTCGCCTCGTTGACCGGCATCGAGCGCAACCTGCTGCCGTACTGGCTGACCCGGTACCCGGACCACCCGCTTGCCGCCGAGCCGGTGGCCCGGGCGGCCAAACTCGTCCGTGGCTACGGCGAGCGGGGGGACGCGCTGGCCCGGGACCTCTTCACGCAGCAGGCGATGGCGCTGGGCCGGCTCTTCACCCTGGCGGCCAACTTCACCGACCCGCACGCGTACTTCGTGGGCGGTGGGGTGGTGGAGGCGGCGCCGGAGTTCCGCGACTGGTTCCTGGCGACGGTGCGCGAGCACACCGTGCTCCGCGAGGAGCAGGCGGCGGTGGCCACCTTCGCCCTCGTGCCGGAGCGGGACATGGCCGGCGCCCGAGGGGTGGCGATCGCCGCGCTGGAGGCGTTGCGTGCCGTGCCGGAGCCCCGCCCGCTGGTCGCCTGAGCCCCGGCACCTGATCGTCACCCGAGCCTCGGGAACGTGCCGTCGTCCGGTCACCGTCTCGGGCCGTGCCGTCCGGTCACCGTCTCGGGCCGCGTTGTCCGGTCGCCGCCTCCGTCCGGTTACCGGGTTGGCGGGGCCTGGGCGAAGGCGGCCCAGGCGGCCGGCGGAAACAGCAGGGCCGGACCGGTCGGGTCCTTGGAGTCACGGACGGCCACCATCGGTGGAATCGTCGCCACCTCCACGCAGGCACCCTCGTCGCCGCTGCGGCTGCTCTTGCGCCACGCCGCCGCGGCCAGCGCCGCTGTGATCGTCGGTGTCATCGGTCCTACCGTCCCTTCAGGACTGACAGGAGCATGCCGCGGCTGTCCGCCGGGCTGAGCGCCACGCTCCGGAGATGCTCCATGATCTTGGCGCAGGTACGCGTCTCGCCGGCGCGGTCGAGGATCATCTGGCCGGCGACGGTCTCCACCGAGGCGATGATCGGGTCCTCCGGGTCGGCGAACTCCAGGATGTGCAGCGAGCCTCGGGTGCCCCGGTGGTAGCCGGCGGTCAGTGGGATCACCTGGACGGAGATGTTCGGCAGCTCGGCCATCTTGACCAGGTGGCGAAGCTGCCCGTCCATCACCGACTGGTTGCCGACCGGGCGCAGCAGCGCGCCCTCGTCGATGATCGCGTCGAAGATGGGCGGGTTGTCGCCGGTGAGTCGCTGCTGGCGGTCCAGTCGGACCTTGACCCGCTGCTCGACCAGGTCGTCGCCGAGGGTGTGGGGCCCGCCGCGCATCACCTCACGGATGTAGTCCGCGGTCTGTAGCAGGCCGGGCACCACCGACGGCTCGAAGTTGGCGATGCCGATGGCCTCGGCCTCCAGCGCGATGAAGTCGATGGTGCGGCGGTCCAGCAGGTACGAGTACGACACCCACCAGCCCGGCTTGCGGGCGTCCTTGGCGAGGTCCACCGCAGCGGCCACCTCGTCGGCACCCACCCCGTACGAGGTGAGCAGGGCGCGCACGGTGGCCGGGCTGATGAGCGTCTGCGCGTTCTCGTACCGGGAGAGGGTGCTGCGGGTGCTGTTGATCTCAGCTGCGGCGGTCTCCAGCGTCAGCCCTGCTGCTTCCCGATGGTGGCGCAGGGCGATGCCGAGTCGGCGTGCGCGAGCGGTCTTGGGGGCCATGCATCGATGGTCGCACACATTTGTGGGAACGTGTGCATGAGAGAACGTCGATGAGAGTTGCATTCACGGCTCTACACGTGTCAATCTGTTATCGCGTCCTCACCGCCGGTTGTCGTGGCGACGGTGGTGGTGAGCGACCGGAGGGGATGGGGCGCGCGGCGATCGGGTTTCTCCCCCGTACCCGATCGTCGCGTGCCACCGCCATCCCGGCCCGCCGGAAGGAGACGACGTGCGTACCGGTCCGGAGCCCCCCGCCGTGCACCCGGACGGCCTGCAATGACCCGCTTCCTGGTGGTGCTCACCGACGTGCGCTCCGTCGACGGCATCGAGCGCAACGAGCGCACCACTCCCGAGCGCCGCCGGCAGGTCGTCGGCGCCAGCAGTCGCGAGGCCGCCGACCGGATCGCCGGGGCCTTCATGGCGCTGGGCATGGTCCGCGCCGGCCGGCAGCGGGTCAAGGTCATCGCCGTCGGCCGTCGGCACTCCCGGGACTGACCCCACCAATCCCGTCACGCACCGTATATCCTCCGTTGACCGATTGCGTGTCAGGTCGTGGCTCGCCGGGTAACGCCGCGCCTCACCGCCACGCACAGTAAGGTCAACCGCGTGAGCGCCACCGGCGAGCACGACCAGCCGCAGTCGCGTACGAAGAGGTGACCGGAGTGACCACCCCAGGCAAGACCCGCGTGGCGATCGTCTTCGGCGGCCGGAGCCCGGAACACGGCATCTCCTGTGTCAGCGCCGGCAGTGTGCTCGGCGCGCTCGACCCCGACGAGTACGAGGTGGTGCCGGTCGGCATCACCCGGGCCGGTCAGTGGGTGCTGACCAGCGGCGACCCGCTGCAGCTCGCGATCAACGCCCGGCAGTTGCCGGAGATCACCGCCGAGTCCGGCGCGGACATCGTGCTGCGCGCCGACCCCACCGGCAACGGGCTCATGGTGCTCGACCCGACCGAGGGCCCCCGGGCGCTGGCCGACGTGGACGTGGTCTTCCCGGTGCTGCACGGCACGTACGGCGAGGACGGCACCATCCAGGGCATGCTGGAGATGGCCGGCATCCCGTACGTCGGGGCGAACGTGTTCGCCTCCGCCGCCGCCATGGACAAGGAATTCACGAAGAAGCTCTGCACGATCGAGGGCATCCCGGTCGGCCCGTACGCGGTGCTGCGCAGCGGGATGACGCTCAGCGAACCGGACAAGGAGCGGCTCGGCCTGCCGGTCTTCGTCAAGCCGTCCCGGGGCGGGTCATCCTTCGGCGTCAGCCGGGTCACCGACTGGGCGCAGCTCGACGCGGCGGTCGCCGCCGCCCGGCAGTTCGACCCGAAGGTCATCATCGAGAGCGCGATCATCGGCCGTGAGATCGAGGTCGGCGTGCTGGAGGGCGAGGCCGGTGGGGCGCCCGAGGCCTCCGTACTGGCCGAGGTGCGGGTCGTCGCCGACCACGACTTCTACGACTTCGAGGCGAAGTACCTCGACGACTCCTGCGAGTACGACATCCCGGCCGGGCTGCCCGACAAGGTGACCCGCCAGGTGCAGGACTACGCGACCCGCGCGTTCACCGCGCTGGACTGCGCCGGTCTGGCCCGGGTCGACTTCTTCGTCACCCCCGAGCTGGACGTCTACCTCAACGAGATGAACACGATGCCGGGCTTCACCCCGACGTCGATGTTCCCGCGGATGTGGGCGGCCTCCGGCCTGGAGTACCCGAAGCTGGTGAACCGCCTGATCCGTACCGCGCAGCGCCGCGGCATCGGCCTGCACTGAGCCACCGGCAACGCCAGGAACCGAGCAACCCACGGCACCGGGCCATGACGGCCGCCGGGCCCGCATCCGGGCCCGGCGCCGATCAGGGTCAGCGCAGGCAGCCTGCGGGAGGTTTGCCGCCGGAGGGCACCGCGGCCACGATCGCGCTGGACACCGGCGGCACCCACTGCAGCGGCTGCTCGTAGGCGCGCGGGACGTGCACCGTGACCGGCGTCTCCCGGTCGACGGTGGTGAGCGTGGCCGTGTCGGCCTGCTCGACCAGGTGCCAGCAGACCCCGTTGACCGTCCAGACCTCGTCGGTGGCCGAGAAGGTCGGCTGAGTGCCGCCACAGGCCACGGTGAGGGCGGGTTCGCCGTATGCGGCGTTCTGCTCCGGGCCGGCGGTGACCGGACGCTGGGCCAGATCGCGGACGGTCTGCGGCAACTGGGAGAGCAGGGCGCGGCAGACCGTGGCCGGGCGGGCGGCCAGTGCGGGGGCGGCCATCTCGACCGGGGCGGTGGACTGCACCCGAGGCGTGGACGCGCTGGGGCTCGGCTTGGCGGCCGGCTCGTCCGGGGAGAGCTTGGCGAAGGCCAACATGGCCACCAGCAGCGTCACCGGCAGCGCGATCAGCGTGGCCACCAGGGCGGCACCACGCATGGTCCGGTCCCGTACGGCGGGCGCGTCGGCGGCCGGGTCGGACCCGTCCCGGGTATCGTCAGCCGGCTCGCGTGCCTCGTCGACCGCGTCGCGCGGCCCGACGGGCCGGTCGTCGTCGAGAGCTGCCGAGGAAGTCGTCTTGTCGTCCACTTACAGCCGCACCACCGAACACGTGAGGGTGCGGGTGATGCCGGGCACCATCTGCACCTTGCTGACGATGAGTTTGCCGAGCTCGTCGACGGTGTTCGCCTCCGTGAGGACGACCACGTCGTACGGCCCGGTGACGGCGTCGACGCGTACCACGCCGGCAAGGTCCGCGATGAGACCGGCCACGTCACGTGCACGGCCGACCTCGGTCTGGATGAGGATGTACGCCTGTACCACGACTCGACCTCCGTCCGTCGCCGCCCGGGAGCGGCCCGAAGGGTGAAACTACCTTACGGAGCAGGTCTGATCCCTATCGGTGGTCAAGGAGCAGCGGTGAGCGAGCGCGGCGGTGCCGGGCAGGACGGGCGGAACGCCGGCGGTGGTGCCAGCGTGGCCGGGATCGGCGAGTTCGGGCTGATCGGGCGGATCACCGCCCGGCTGTCGTACGGGCCGACGACCCTGCTCGGACCGGGGGATGACGCGGCCCTGGTGGCCGCACCGGACGGCCGGGTGGCCGCGTCCACCGACGTGTTGGTCGACGGGCGGCACTTCCGGCGGGACTGGTCCTCGGCACGGGACGTGGGGCATCGGGCGGCAGCAGCCAACCTGGCCGACATCGCGGCGATGGGCGCCACCCCGACCGCCCTGCTGGTCGCCCTCTGCATGCCGGCGGACCTGACCACCGGCTGGGCCGAGGAGCTGGCCGACGGGCTGGCCGCGGAGGCGGCGACGGTCGGCGCGAGCGTGGTCGGCGGGGACATGTCGGCCAGCCCCACCCTGACCGTCGCGGTCACCGCACTGGGCGATCTCGGCGGTCGGGCCCCGGTGGTGCGTTCCGGTGCCCGCCCCGGGGACGTGCTGGCGCTGGCTGGCCGCACCGGATACGCGGCAGCCGGGCTTACCGTGCTCTCCCGGGGCTTCCGCACCCCCCGGCTGCTGGTCGAGGCGTACCGGCGGCCGCAGGTGCCGTACCCGGCCGGTCCTCAGGCCGCCCGGCTCGGCGCCACCTCGATGATCGACGTGTCGGACGGGCTGCTCGCCGACCTCGGGCACGTGGCCAGGGCCAGCGGCGTGGCGATCGACGTACGCCGCGACGCGTTCGAGGTGCCCCGGCAGATGGCCGACGCGGCGCACGCGCTCGGCGTCGACCCGTACACCTGGATCCTGGCCGGTGGCGACGACCACGCGCTGGCCGCGACCTTCCCCCCGGCGGTGGCGTTGCCGGCGGACTGGCGGCCGATCGGCCTGGTCACGGCCGGTGCCGGGGTGACGGTCGACGGCGCGCCCTTCGACGGCCCGGCCGGCTGGGACCACTTCCGGTGAGGTCGGATGCCCGCCGTACCCTGGACACCGTGAGTGAGATCGAGATCCGGGCCGTGCGGTTCGACGCACCGGTGGCGCAGCAGTTGATCACCGCCACGCTGGCCGACCTCGGCGTCCGCTACGGCGGCAGCGGCGACGAGACCCCGGTGGCCGCGACCGAGTTCGAACCGCCGGCCGGCGCGTTCCTCGTCGCCTACCTGGCCGGCGAGCCAGTCGGCTGTGGTGGCTGGCGCAGCCACGGCGCGGACACCGCCGAGCTGAAGCGGATGTACACGGCCCCGGCGGCCCGTGGCCGGGGTGTCGCCCGCGCGGTGCTGGCGGCCGTCGAGCGTTCGGCCCGGGAGCAGGGTCGCAAGCGGATCGTCCTGGAGTGCGGCGACAAGCAGCCCGAGGCGATCGCCCTCTACTCCGCCGCGGGCTACGAGCGGATCCCGAATTTCGGTTTCTACAAGGACTCGGAGGGCTGCGTCTCCTTCGGCCGCACCCTCTGACCCTGTGCCGGCGCCGAGCCGGTGGTGATCTGGATCAGCCCGGCGGCCCGGGCGGCCGCGCCGGTCGCCTCCGCCGGGTCGGCGCCCCAGGCCAGCACCTGACCGCTGCGCCGTGTCGACGAGGTGACCTCCACCACCCGGTCGCCCACCGTCACGCCCAGACCGACGTCGAGTACGCCGGGCACCCGGCGGGCCGCGCGCACGCCGTCCACGGCGGTCACGGTGCCGGGTGGGGCGAGCAGGAACTCCACCGCCGCCGCGCCGGTCGGCCGGGCCGGCAGCGCCGGGCGCTCCCCCCGCAGCGCCCGCAGGTACGCGGGGACGAAGCCGCACTCGTAGGCGACCGAGATCAGTGCGCTGATCAGATCACCGGGCAGCCGGGCGGCGCACTCCACCAGCGCCGGGCCGTCGGCGGTACGGATCCACTCGCTGTGCAGCACTCCGGTGCGGAAGCCGGCCGCGACGGCCAGCCGAGCCGCCACGTCGAGCAGCTCCTGCCGGGCGTCCTCCGGCAGCGCGGAGGGCACCGTGTGCCCGGTCTCCACGGGCCGCCCGCCGGCCAGCACCCGTTTGTCGGTGACGTTGCCGAAGTGCACGTCGCCGTCGGCCACGAGGAGCTCGACGCTGTGCTCGGTGCCGGTCAGCACCTGCTCGGCGAGGACGGCGGTGGGCAGGCCACGATCGGTGGCGTCCGGGGTCGCCCCCGGGTCGGCGCTGGCGGCCCAGGCGGCGGCGACCAGCGCTGGATCGCTGATGATCTGGACGCCGAGGCTGCCGGCACGGCGGGTCGGCTTCAGCACGCAACGCCCGCCCTGCCGCCGCGCGAACGCGGTCGCCTCGGCGGGGGTGCCGACCAGCGCGAACGCCGGGTTGATCAGGCCGGCCGCAGCGGCGGTCAGCCGCATCTGGTGCTTGTCGGTGAAGATCTCGGCGGCCTTGACACCGGCGCCGGGCAGGCCGAGCGCGTCGGCCAGCCCTGCCGCGGCGACCACCCCGTACTCCTGGCCCGGCAGCACCAGCCGAGCGTCGGCCAGCCCCGGCTCCCGGGCGAGCAGCGCCGCCGGGTCGAGGCCGGTCTGGTACTCGGCGGCCACCAGACGGGAGACGATCGGCAGCGCGGCGCAGCGCCGGTCGAGGTCGTTGCGGCGGATCAGGTCAGGCTCCTCCAGCAGGACCACACTGCCGGCGGGCAGCAGTTCGCCGAGGCCGCGCAGCAGGTCCAGCGCGGAGCCCATCATGACCAGCTCGTCTCGGCCCAGGTCCAGTCGCACCCGACGCTCCTTCACCCGGCCGGACCCGACGTACGGCGCAGCGCGACCCTAACCGGGCGGCGGGCCGCCGGCGGTGGCCGCGTCGGCTAGTCGTCAGCGACCTGGCGCGGACACGACAGAGCCGGCGGACCGCAGTGGTCCACCGGCTGAGCCGAACGTGAAGGTGGGTGCTGCCGCGTCAGGCGCGGGTGACCTTGCCGGCCTTGATGCACGAGGTGCAGACCTGCAACTTCTTGGTGTTGCCGCCACCGGCCGGGGTACGCACCGACTGGATGTTCGGGTTCCAGCGGCGGTTGGTCCGCCGGTGCGAGTGGGACACGTTGTGGCCGAAGCCCGGTCCCTTGCCACAGACGTCGCACACGCTAGCCACGGGATACTCCTGGGATTGATACGTTCATGAGGTCGCCGGCAGGTGCTGCCCGGGCAACCTGGTCAGGTTACCCGATGACCAGCCGACCCGGCCAACCGGCCCGGTCCGGCAACCGCCGGTGGGTGGTGGGTCGGCCCGCCGGACGGCGGGCTGGACCGCCGCCAACCGTACCGGAGGCGCCCGCCCGCGCCGCCCGACCCGGGGCGGGGGGACACGCCGGCCGAGCCCGGCGGGTGTCGGTGCGCGCCAGTAGGCTTCTGCCCGTGCTGGACACCCTCGACGCCGCCGCGGTGCGCCGCTGGTGTGCGGGTGGGCTGGCCGCGCTGAAGCGCCACCAGGGCGAGATCGACCAGCTCAACGTCTACCCGGTGCCCGACGGCGACACCGGCACCAACATGGTGCTCACCCTCACCTCGGCCCAGCAGGCCCTCGCAATGGACCTGGACACGCTCCCCGACGCCGGGTCGACCGCGCACGGTCGCGCGTTGCGGTTGATGGCCCAGGGCGCCCTGCTCGGCGCGCGCGGCAACTCCGGCGTCATCCTCTCGCAGATCCTGCGCGGCTTCGCGGACGCCGTCGCCGCCGTGCCGGCGGTGCGCGGCCGGGAGTTCACCACCGCGTTGCGGGCCGCCACCACCGCCGCGTACTCCGCGGTCTCCCGGCCGGTGGAGGGCACCGTCCTCACCGTGGTCGGCGCGGCCGCCGACGCCGCCGAGCGTACGGCCAGCGACGACCTGCCGGCCGTGGCGCGGGCCGCGGCGCGGGCCGCCGCCGAGGCGTTGGCCCACACGCCCGAGCAGCTGCCGGCCCTGGCACGCGCGGGCGTCGTCGACGCGGGCGGTCGAGGGCTCTGCGTGCTGCTCGACGCCCTGGTCGAGGTGCTCACCGGCGAGAGCGCCGCCCAACCCGCGCCCGCGCCGCGTGCCGCCCGTCCGGCGGCCACGGTCGCCCGCGAGACCGGCTCCACGGAGTACGCCTACGAGGTGCAGTTCCTGCTCGACGCCGGGGCCGAGGCGGTGGCCGGGATGCGACGGACGCTGGACGCGCTGGGCGATTCGCTGGTCGTCGTCGGCGACGGGCGCGAGCCGGAAGCCACCTGGACCGTGCACGTGCACGTCAACGACGTGGGTGCGGCGGTCGAGGCGGGGGTTGCCGCCGGCCGCCCGTACCGGATCTCGGTGACCCGCTTCGCCGACCAGCCGGCGCCGTCCCCCGGCCCGGCGGCCGACGGCCGGGCCGCCGTGGTGGTGGCCACCGGCGCCGGGATCGCCGGGCTGTTCGCGGCGGAGGGGGCCACGGTGGTGCCGGGCAATCCCTCCATCGGCGAGCTGCTGGAGGCGGTCCGCGCCACCGGCGCCGCCCGGGTCGTGGTGTTGCCCAACGACCCGAACACCGAGGCGGTGGCGAGCGCCGCCGCCCGCGAGGCGCACCGGCACGGCATCAAGGTGAGCGTGGTGCCGACCCGCTCGCCCGTGCAGGCGCTGGCCGCCCTCGCGGTCCGCGACGGCGGCCGCCGCTTCGAGGACGACGTGATCGCGATGGCCGAGGCGGCCGGCGCCTGCCGGTACGCCGAGGTCTGCCACGCCAGCCGGGAGGCGCTCACCGTCGCCGGCCCGTGCCGCCCCGGTGACGTGCTGGCACTGGTCGAGGGCGAGGTGCACCTGATCGGCACCGACCTGACCGACACGTGCGCGGCCGTGGTCGACCAGATGCTCGGCGGCGGTGGGGAGCTGGTCACCCTGCTGGCCGGGCTGGACGCCCCGACCGGGCTCACCGACGCCGTCCGCGCGCACGTCGCGCGGCGCTGGCCGTTCGTCGAGGTGCAGGCGTACCCGGGCGGCCAGCCCTACTATCCGCTCCTGGTGGGGATCGAATGAGCGAAGCGGCCACGGTGGACACCCCGTTGAAGAAGCTGGTCGGGGACAAGACGGCCAAGGCACTGGCCGACCACCTCGACCTGCTCACCGCGGGTGACCTGGTCTACCACTTCCCGCGCCGCTACGACGAGCGCGGCGAGCACACCGACATCCGCGCCCTGGACGTCGGCGAGCAGGTCACCGTGCTGGCCCAGGTGCAGCGCACCGCCGTGCGCCCGATGCGCCAACGCCGGGGCAACCTACTGGAGGTGACCGTCGGCGACGGCTCCGGTGGGCTGCTGACGCTGACCTTCTTCGGCAACCAGGCCTGGCGCGAGCGGGAGCTACGGCCGGGCCGGTGGGGCATGTTCGCGGGCAAGGTCACCGAGTTCCGGGGCAAGCGTCAGCTCAACGGCCCGGAGTACGTCCTGCTCGGCGAGGGTGGCGAGGGTGAGGCCGCGGTCAGCGACGAGATCGAGGAGTTCGCCGGCGCGCTGATCCCCGTCTACCCGGCCGCCGCGGCGGTGCCGACCTGGGTGATCGCCCGCTGCGTACGGATCGTGCTGGACACGTTCACCCCACCGGAGGACCCGGTGCCGGCCAGCGTGCGGGCCAGCCGCAAGTTGGTCGACCTCGGCACCGCGCTGCGGGAGATCCACCGGCCGTCCAGCAAGGAGGAGCTGTACCGGGCGCGGCGGCGGCTCAAGTGGGACGAGGCGTTCGCCGTCCAGTTGACCCTGGTGCAGCGCAAGCACCGCGCCGCCGACTGGCCGGCCCGGTCCCGCCCGGCTCGTGCCGGTGGCCTGCTGGCCGCGTTCGACGCCCGACTGCCGTACGAGCTGACCGAGGGCCAGCGCGACGTCGGTGTGGAGGTCGCCGCGGACCTGGCCGCCCCGCACCCGATGCACCGGCTGTTGCAGGGCGAGGTGGGCTCGGGCAAGACGGTGGTGGCACTGCGGGCGATGCTCCAGGTGGTCGACGCGGGCGGCCAGGCGGCGCTGCTGGCGCCCACCGAGGTGCTGGCCGCGCAGCACCACCGCGGCATGCTCGACCTGCTGGGGCCGCTCGGGCGGGCCGGCGAGCTGGATTCCGCCGAGCACGCCACCCGGGTGGAGCTGGTCACCGGCTCGCTGGGCGCGGCGGCCCGCCGCCGTGCGCTCGCCGAGGTGGCCAGCGGTGCGGCCGGCATCGTGCTCGGCACCCACGCGCTGCTCTACGAGGGTGTGGACTTCGCCGACCTCGGCCTGGTGGTGGTCGACGAGCAGCACCGGTTCGGGGTGGAGCAGCGCGACGCGCTGCGCGCCAAGGCCGACCAGCCGCCGCACGTGCTCGTGATGACGGCCACCCCGATCCCGCGCACGGTGGCGATGACCGTCTACGGCGATCTGGAGATCTCCACGCTCTCCCAGCTGCCCCGGGGCCGCTCGCCGATCGCCTCGCACGTGGTACCGGCCGCCGAGAAGCCGGCCTTCCTGGACCGGGCCTGGCGCCGGGTCCGCGAGGAGGTGGCCGCCGGGCACCAGGCGTACGTGGTGTGCCCGCGAATCGGCGACGGCCCCGGCTCGGAGGAGGAGCCACCGCCCGAGGACGACAACGGGCGCCGGCCGCCGCTGGCCGTGAGCGAGGTTGCTCCGCTGCTGGCCGAGGGGCCGCTGCACGGGCTGCGGATCGGCGTCCTGCACGGCCGGTTGCCCGCCGACGAGAAGGATGCGGTCATGCGTTCGTTCGCCGCCGGTGACATCGACGTGCTGGTGGCGACCACCGTGGTCGAGGTCGGCGTGGACGTCCCGAACGCCACCGTGATGATCGTGCTGGACGCCGACCGGTTCGGTGTCTCCCAGCTGCACCAGCTACGCGGCCGGGTCGGCCGGGGTGCCGCCGCCGGGCTCTGCCTGCTGGTCAGCGAGGCCGCCGAGGGCTCGTCGGCCCGGGAGCGGCTGGACGCGGTCGCGTCAACCAGCGACGGGTTCAAGCTCGCCGAGCTGGATCTGGAGCAACGCCGCGAGGGCGACGTGCTGGGCGCCACCCAGTCCGGGCGCCGCTCGCACCTGCGGCTGCTGTCCCTGCTGCGCGATGCCGACCTGATCCGTGACGCCCGCGCCGAGGCGATCGCCCTGGTCGAGGCGGATCCGGAGCTCACGCAGAATCCGGCGCTGGCCGCGTCGGTCACGGCCCTGGTCGACGAGGACCGCGCGGAGTACCTGGAGAAGGGCTGACGCCCGGTCCGACCCGCGAGACAACGGGCGGACCGAGCGTCAGCACGGTTGCGGTTGCGGTCAGGCGTTGAAGCGGATTCGGCGGCGGCGGGCCAACAGGTAGAGCGCGCCACCGGCGCTCAGCAGCAGGCCGGCGCCGGCCGCCATGCCGGCCGCGGGTGCGCCGGTCGTCGGCAGTCCACCACCGCTGCCGCCGCAGTCGGCGGGCTGCTCCCACTCCCACGGGCCGAAGACGTCGGCCTCCGGGTCCCAGTAGTCGTACCCGGCGGTGACGGTCTGACCCTCCCGGCCCGCGAAGGTCTCCTCGATGGTCTGACCGGGCTTGACGGTCCGCTTACGGGCCTTCCCGTACGCGGGGGGGAAAGGTGACCGTCCACCTGTCGCCGTTGGGCGGGTCGGTGAGGACCACCGTGAACGTGTCACAGGTGGAGCGGGTGGTGACCCTGGCGGATGCGCAGTTGCCCGGGTCCTGCCAGCGGTACGTGGCGAGCGGCTCGCTGGTGCCCGCGACGGTCACGCTGACCCCGTCCCAGCCCTCGACCGGAAAGCGCACGGTCTTCTTTTCGCCGGAACCCAGTGCCACGGTCTGCGAGAAGCTGCCGGCGGGGACCGAGGCGAGGACGATCTGGGTCGCGGGTGCCTTCGGCGGGTTGGTCAGGCGCACGTCGATCGCGCTCGCGCAGACCGAGGTGAAGGTCGCCGTGGGCCCGGTCGGGCCTCCCTTGTCGGCGCAGGTGCCGGCGAGCGCCACGACACCTTCGTGGGTGCTGTCCTCGGTGTGGCCGTTGTCCCACTGGGCGCGGACGGTCAGGCGGGCCTCGGTGGCGCTGCCGGGGACGGTCTGCACGCCGACGACCGGATCGGCCACCGAGTGGGGGAACTGGCCTGCCGGGCTGGTCGCGATGGCGCTGACCTTGCTGCCGGTCGGCCTGGACGCGACCGACACGAGCCGGAAGCGCGTGGCATCGGGCGGGGCGCTCTCGCTGCGGACCGTCCACTGGATTCGGTAACTGCCGTTGACGCAGCTCGCCTCGCCCTGGACGGCGGTGTGGTGGGCGCTCGCCGGGGCACCCACGGCGAGCGCCCCGGTGCAGGCGAGGAGCGTGGTGGCGAGGACGCCGAGTGTGCGGCGGGCCAGTGCTGGGTGGTTGCTCATGGGCTCTCCTGTCGTGGTGGCGGTGCCTCACGGGAAGAGCCGGCCATGTCGGTGCGGGCTGGGATCGGACGCCGGCGGGCCGGTTCGTCAACTGACGGTAGTGACGGTGGTGTATCGGTGCTGCCCGTCCGGGGGTGCCGACCGCAGCCCGTGACTAAACCGTGACGACGGTGACCGCCGAGCGGAAAATGACCGAGGGCGCGCCGACCGGATGGTCGACGCGCCCTCGGGTTCAGCGCAGGTCAGGTCAGGCGGTGAAGGTCACCCGACGCCGACGGGCGATGACGAAGAGCACCGCGCCCGCGATCAGCAGGGCGACCGCGCCGGCGGCGATGCCGCCCGCCGCCGCACCGGTGACCGGGAGGCTCGGGCCGCCGCCGCCGGTGCCACCGCAGTCCTTCGGCGCGTAGACCGCCTCCAGCTCGAGGTCCAGGTCCGGCAGAGCGACGAGCGCCGACTTGGCCTTACCGGCCTTGAAGGTCACCGTCTCGGAACCACCGGCCGCGACCGTACGGGTCTCGGTCTTGGACTCGTAGGTGAACGTCGCCTTGACCGGGAGACCACCCTCGGGGTTGGTCACGGTGAGGGTGAAGTTCTTGCAGTCGGCCTTGGTGGTGACGGCCGGCAGCGGGCAGTCCTCGGGGCGCTGCCACGAGTACGTGCCCTTGTCGAGCACCTTGCCGTCGACCAGCACCTCGATCTTGCCGGCGTCAGCGGCCGGAACCACGATGCTGTTGTCGGCCTTGCCGGCCTCGACGGAGACCTTCTTGGTGAAGCCGTTCTCACCCTTGACCTCGAACTCGACCGGGTACTTGCTGGTCTTGCCGTCGTTGGTCAGCGAGACCGCCACCGAACCGTCGCACTTGGACGCGAAGGTCGTGGCCGGCGTGGTGCAGCTCTTGTCGCCGCCGTTGTACCAGCCCTGCGGGCCCTTGGACCGGTTGCCCGGGGCGCCCGGCGAGCCGAGCTTCTTGTTGTCGTACCGCTTGCCGCCCTCGACCAGCGGGTCGATGACCTGCTCCTTGTCACCCCAGATCAGGTCAACCTGGGTGTGGCAGTTGGGGATCTCGACGTTCAGCGTGATCTCGCGCTGGGTGCCGCCGATCCAGTCGCTGTCCGGCGTGCCGTAGACGTACTGCGGGGTGGCGAACTGCGGCCGCGGCGCGAAGTACGACACCAGCGTGAACCACTGCTTGCCCTCGCCGCAGAGCGGCTTGTCACCCTCGAGCTTGACGGTGGCGGTGCCCTTCGGGCCGTCGAAGGTGTGGCTGTAGGTGGCCTTGTCGGCGTCGACACACGTCGGAGCCGGGGCGCAGGCCTTGTCGGCAGCGAGGTTGATCTCGCCATCGTTGGTGCTCGACGCGGTCTTCTTACCGTCGACCAGCCACTCGGCGTACACCTTGAGGGTGGCCTTGGCGGTGTTGCCCGGCACTCGCTCGACGGCCGTCACCGAGCCGCTCTTGGCGATGACGGTGCCCTCCAGCGCGACCGGGGCGGCACCCTCGACGGGCACGTTCACCGGGGCATCGGGCTCGGTGGTGACCTTCTGGAGCGTCGCGTCCTTGTTGTCCTCGCTGTTTACCACCTTCCAGGTGATCACGCGCTCGCCGGTGAGCCGGTCACAGTCGGCGGTAGCGGTGATAGTCGTGTGGTGCGCGCTGGCCGGGGTGGCCACCGCGACGACCCCGGTGAGGCCGATGAGGGCGGCTCCCAGGACGGCCAGCGGTCGCCTGAGCGACAGCTTGGGACGGATCACGGGTACTCCTGGAGTGCTGAAGCGTTCAGGGGCGTGGCACGGGAGCGACAGTGGACGGTCAACTGCACGTCCGCATGTAGGGGTGCCCTCCCGAGCCGAGGGCCGGCGGTTTGCCGCCGGCACCCGGCCGACCCTAGCGAGATCGCCTCGCGTGTTACAGCGCTCATTCTTCGCTAAGAGGAGTGTTATGAATTTGAGATCATTGATATACGAAACGTGATCATGTCATCGCCACGCTGGTACGGACCGCGTCGTCCGGCAGGTCCGATGGGTCGCGTAGCGTCGTCGGCATGAGCAGGAGGAGACGGTGACCCGGATCGTGGCCGGCACGCTCGGCGGCCGACGGATCGCCGCGCCGCCCGGCGCCGGCACCCGACCCACCTCCGACCGGGTCCGCGAGGCGCTGTTCAGCGCCGTCCAGGCCGAGGTCGATCTCGATGGTGCCCGCTTCGCCGACCTGTACGCCGGCTCCGGTGCGGTCGGGCTGGAGGCGCTCTCCCGAGGTGCCCGGCACGTGCTGCTGGTCGAGTCCGACCCCCGGGCGGCCCGGGTGATCCGGGAGAACGTGGCGACGCTGCGGGCCGGCTCGGCCGCCCGTCTCGTCACCGGCAGGGCAGCCACCGTACTGGCCGCCGGTCCGGATGGTGGGCCGTACGACGTGGTCTTCGCCGACCCGCCGTACGCCGTCCCGGCCGAGGAGATCACCGCGCTGCTGGCCGCGCTGGTCGACGGTGGCTGGCTGGCGGCCGACGCGCTGGTGGTGGTGGAGCGGTCCACCCGTAGCGGCCCGGTCGAATGGGTGGACGGGATCACCGCCGAGCGCAGTCGCCGTTACGGGGAGACCACCCTTTGGTACGGTCGCCGATCATGAGACGTGCGGTGTGTCCCGGCTCGTTCGATCCGGTCACCAATGGACACCTCGACATCATCGGCCGAGCCAGCCGGCTCTTCGACGAGGTGATCGTCGGCGTGCTCATCAACCAGTCGAAGAGTGGCCTCTTCACTGTCGAGGAGCGGATCGACATGCTCCGCGAGGTGACCGCCTCGTACGGCAACGTACGGGTCGAGTCGTTCCGTGGGCTGCTGGTCGACTTCTGTCGGGCCCAGCAGGCGAGCGTGCTGATCAAGGGCCTGCGGGCGGTCAGCGACTTCGACTACGAGTTGCAGATGGCCCAGATGAACATCGGGCTGGCCGGGGTCGAGACGCTGTTCATGCCGACCAACCCGCTCTACTCGTTCCTCTCCTCGAGTCTGGTCAAGGACGTGGCCAAGTGGGGTGGCGACATCTCCGCCCACGTCCCCGACCGGGTCCGCGAGGCCCTCCAGTCCCGCCTGGGCCCCCGGCACTGACCCTCCCGCGCCCCTTCTCCCGCGATCTTGCAGTTCCGGTCGCTCGATCGCCCCTTTTGAGCGCTTCGCCCCGGCGACAAGTGCAAGATCGGCGCGGGCTGACGGCAACGCGACGCGCCGGGCCGGGGTGGATCAGGCAGGTGTGGTTCGGGCACGACATGATTGGTCGAGCGGGGAACCGGCCGTAGCCCGCATCATTGAGGTCGGCCGACGAACGACAGGGGAGTGAGGTACCGGTGGACCCGCTCGATCGCATCGACGAACTGATCGCCATGGTGGAGCAGGCCCGCTCCGTCCCGATGTCGCGGAACAACTGCATGCTCGACCGGGGTGAGGTGATCGCGATCCTCGACGAGATGCGCGCCGACCTCCCCGCCGACCTGCGCCGCGCCGCCGCACTCCTCGAGGAGCGCGACAAGATCATGGACGCCGGCAAGCGCGAGGCAGACCGGATCATCAGCGAGGGTGAGGCAGAACACGCCCGCCTGGTCTCGGTGAACGAGATCACTGTGTCCGCCGAGCACGAGGGCGCCCGGATCATCGCCGAGGCGCGGGCCGAGGCCCAGCGCCTGCGCGAGGAGGTCGACGACTACGTCGACACCGCCCTGGCCAACTTCGAGCAGTTCCTCACCCGGGCGCTGGCCTCGATCGAGCGCGGCCGGGACAAGATGCACGCACTGCGGGAGATCGGCACCTTCGCTGGGGATGAGGCGGAACGCCCGCTACCCTTCTGAGCGGCACCTCACCAGCCGACATTCGGGTCCGGCGTCGCCCCCGGTTCGACGGTCCGGCGGTCGCCCAGGTAACCTTTTTGTCGGCCTCTCACCGGCCGGAGTCTGACTATGCCCAAACACTCGCCATCGACACTCAACCCCAGGTCGCCGCTGGTCCTCGACACGAGGGAGCTGCCGCGCCGACCTGGTGCGTTGCGTACGGTCCAGCGGGTCGTGCCGGCACCGGCGGACCTCGGTGTGGAGTTGATCAGCGTGCCGGAGGGCGCGGACCTCGACCTCGATCTGAGGTTGCAGTCGGTGTCCGAGGGCGTGCTCGTTACTGGGACCATCACCGGTCCCGTTCAGGGCGAGTGCGGCCGTTGTCTACGCGAGATCGACGACTCGAAGGCCGTGACGATCCAGGAGCTGTACGCATATGAGGACAGCACCACGGACGCCACGACCGACGAGGACGAGGTGGGCCGGATGCAGGGCGATCTGATCGACCTGGAGCCGGCGCTGCGGGACGCGTTGGTGCTCACGCTGCCGACCAACCCGCTCTGCCGGGAGGACTGCCCTGGACTGTGCCCCGAATGCGGGGCGCACTGGGACGATCTGCCGGCCGACCACAGTCACCAGCAGATCGACCCGCGTTGGGCGGGCCTGTCGCAACTGACCCGTACAGAGGAGTAAGAACCGTGGCCGTCCCGAAGCGCAAGATGTCGCGCAGCAACACCCGGTCCCGCCGGGCGAACTGGAAGGCGACCGTGGTCGCGACCGTCGCGTGCCCGCAGTGCAAGTCCCCGAAGCTGCCGCACGCCGCCTGCTCCGTCTGCGGCACCTACAACGGCCGCCAGGTCATCGAGGTCTGACCTGGACGCCGAGTGACGCCCCCGACCCCGGGTCGGGCGGCGCGCGCACCCTGGCATTCGCCCGGTGCCCCGGCTCCCTCCGACACCGCCCGGCCCACTCCGGTCGGCGTTCCGGTGGAGCCGGGCACCGCGCGGATCGCCGTTGACCTCCTCGGCGGGGACGACGCTCCCGCCGTCGTGGTTGACGGCGCTCTGCGGGCCGTGCGTGCTGATCCCGACCTGCATCTGCTACTCGTCGGCCCGACCGAGGTCGCCGACGGGCTGATCGCTGCCCTCGATCCGAGCGAGCGTGCCCGGATCACGGTCCGGCCCGTCCGGGACGTTGTCGGCATGGCCGACCATCCCAGCGCCGCCCGCGCCGAGAGCACCGTTCGGTCCGCGGTCACCGCAGTCCGCGACGGGACCGCCGACGCGCTGGTCTCCGCCGGTGCCACCGGAGCCACCGTCACCGCGGCCGTGCTCGGCCTGGGCCGCTGGCCGGAGATCCGCCATCCCGCCCTGGCTGCCACCCTGCCCGCCGTCGCCGGGTCGGTCGTCCTGCTCGACGTCGGCGGCTCGCTGGAGCCCCGTCCGGCCACCCTCGTCCGGCACGCCGTGCTCGGCGCCGCGTACGCCGCTGTGGCGCATTCCATCGCCGAACCGCGGGTCGGGCTGCTGTCGGTCGGCACCGAGGCCGGCAAGGGCGACCGGGTCCGCCGGGCCACCGACCCACTGCTCGCCGCCGAGCCGCTGCCCCGTGGGGCGCGCTACGTCGGCCTGGTCGAGGGGTACGACGTGGCCCTCGGCGCGCGCGCCGATGTGGTGGTCACCGACGGCTTCACCGGTAACGTGCTGCTCAAGGCGATCGAGGGCGCGTACGCGATGGCCGGTGGCCCGCCGGCCAGCGGTGGCGCCCCCCGCGCCGCCGCTCTGCTCGGCGTCGCCGGGACGGTGGTCGTCTGCCACGGCGCCGCCCAGGCCGACGACGTCGCCTCCGGCATCGCCCTCGCCGCCCACCTGTGGCGGCGGCGTGCCACAGACCTGATCTGCGCGTTGCTCGACGGCGACGCCACGACGGACCGCACCGACCGCATCACCGACACCGAGGTACGCACATCATGAGCAACGACAAGCGGCGGCGGGCGTCCGTCGGTCACCTGGAAGCCGCGTTCGGCGTCAGCTTGGAACCCGACCTGCTGGAACGCGCGCTGACCCACCGCTCGTACGCGTACGAGAACGGTGGCCTGCCCACGAACGAGCGGCTGGAGTTCCTGGGCGACTCGGTGCTCGGCGTGGTGATCACCACGGCGCTCTTCCACAACCACCCGGACCTGCCCGAGGGGCAGTTGGCCAAGTTGCGGGCCAGCGTGGTCAACATGCGGGCGCTCGCCGACGTGGCCCGTGGCCTCGGCCCGGACGGCCTCGGCGCGTACCTGCTGCTCGGCAAGGGCGAGGAGACCACCGGCGGCCGGGACAAGGCGAGCATCCTCGCCGATACCCTGGAGGCGCTGCTCGGCGCGATCTACCTCCAGTACGGGCTGGACACCGCCGGGATCGTCATCCACCGACTCTTCGACCCGCTGATGGCCGAGTCGGCCGGCCGGGGCGCCGCCCTGGACTGGAAGACCAGCCTCCAGGAGTTGACCGCGGCGCTCGGGCTCGGCGTGCCGGAGTACCGGATCGAGGGCACCGGACCGGACCACCTCAAGACGTTCACCGCCTGGGTGGTGGTGGCCGGCAACCGGTACGGCGGCGCCGAGGGTCGCAGCAAGAAGGAGGCCGAGCAGCGGGCTGCCGAGGCGGCCTGGCGGATGCTCGCCGAGCAGAACGACAAGGCCGATCAGGACAAGGCCGAGCAGGACGGCAAGGCCGACCAGGACAAGACCGAGCAGGACGGCAAGGCCGACCCGGCCGAGCAGGCGGCTCAGGCCGAGCAGGCCGACCACGTGGCGGAGGTCATGCCGGCCGACGTCGCTTCGGAGCAGTCCCCGGTCAATGGCACGGGCCCGACCGGTGGCGTCGCCCGCCCACACACCGACAACGGCAATGGCCGGCCCGCCCGCACCGAGCCCACCGCCGCCACGGACGACCAGGAGGCGGGGCTGAGCGGTGCCTGAGCTGCCCGAGGTGGAGACCGTCCGGCAGGGGCTGGCCCAGTGGGTCGTGGGTCGGCGGATCGCCTCCGTGGAGGTCCGGCATCCCCGCGCGGTCCGCCGGCACATCCCCGGCGGTGTGCACTTCGCCGACGTGCTCGCCGGCCGGACCGTGGTGGACGTCCGCCGCCGGGGGAAGTATCTGTGGTTGCCGCTGGACAGCGGCGACGCGGTGATCGGGCACCTCGGCATGTCCGGTCAGCTGCTGCTCCAGCCTCCCGGCACCCCGGACGAGACCCACCTGCGGGTGCGGTTCCGCTTCGCCGACGACGGGCCGGAGCTGCGCTTCGTCGACCAGCGCACGTTCGGTGGGCTCTCGGTCAGCGAGGGTGGCGCCGAGCTGCCCGAGGAGATCGCGCACATCGCCCGGGACCCGATGGACCCGGAGTTCTCCGACGCGGCCTTCGTCGCCGCGCTGCGCCGCAAGCGGACCGAGGTGAAACGAGCCCTCCTCGATCAGACCCTGATCTCCGGCGTGGGCAACATCTACGCCGACGAGGCGCTCTGGCGCGCCGGCCTGCACGGCGGCCGCCCCACCGACGCGCTGACCGGCCCGGCCGCGCAGCGCCTGCTCGGTCACGTCCGCGACGTGCTCGGCGAGGCGATCAAGCAGGGCGGCACCAGCTTCGACGCCCTCTACGTCAACGTGAACGGCGAGAGCGGCTACTTCGACCGGGCGTTGAACGTCTACGGCCGGGAGGGCGAGCCCTGCCGGCGCTGCGGCGCGCCGGTCCGCCGTGAGGCGTTCATGAACCGTTCCTCGTACAGCTGCCCGACCTGCCAGCCCCGCCCTCGGGGGTCCCTTCGGGGATGACCCCGACCCATCTCCGGGTCCCTGCCGGCGGGTCGCGGCCGAACGCTCCGGGGTCGACCCCGGCGTCCGTCCGATTCGCGGGTTGATGCCCGTCGTGCCCCTCCGGCCGACCCTCCTTCCTGGCTGGGCCGGTTCCGGGGATGGCCGGGGCCGATCCCCGATGTGATCGCCTCGTCACGTCCCTAGCGTCAGCACCGTTGACAGGGGGCTGACGTGACAGGGGGACCCGAGATGGGGGCTAGACCGGTGACGGTGCGGATGGCGCGGTGGAGCGCCGAGCACCCGTGGCGGGCGATCGCGCTCTGGGCCGTGTTCGTGGCGGTGTGCTTCGTCGGCGGCAACGCCGCCGGCCTCAACGAGGCCACCAGCGGCGACCAGGCGATCGGCGAGGCGGGCCGCGCCGGCCTGATCGTGGACGGTGGCGCCTTCACCGACCCGGCCGTGGAGAACGTCCTGATCACTGCTCGGGGCGGCGCGTTGGACCCGGCGGCGGCCAGGGCGGCGGCCGACGATGCGGCGGCCCGGCTGCGTACCGTCACCGGGGTCGCCGAGATCGGTCAGCCGGTCCCCGCCCGGGACGGCGCGGCGCTGCTGTTGCCGATCACCATGTCCGGCGACCCGGATACCGCCTCCGACCGGGTGCAGCCGCTACGCGACGCGACCGCCGGTGTGCAGGCCGCACATCCGCAGCTGCGTGTCGAGCAGGTCGGCGGACCGTCGATCGGCCAGGCCCTCGACGACACCCTGGGCAAGGACTTCCAGCGTGCCGAATTGCTCAGTCTGCCGGTCACCCTGGCCATCCTGATCATCGCGTTCGGCGCGCTGATCGCCGCCAGCGTGCCGGTGCTCTTGGCGCTCTCCTCGGTCGCCGCCGCGATGGGTCTGTCCACTCTCGCCTCGCACCTGGTGCCGGCCACCGACACGACGGCCCCCGTGATCCTGTTGATCGGCATGGCGGTCGGGGTCGACTACTCGCTGTTCTACGTCCGCCGGGAACGGGAGGAACGCGCCAAGGGCCGCTCCGGCCTGGACGCGGTGGAGATCGCCGCGGAGACGTCCGGGCACGCCGTGGTGGTGTCCGGCCTCGCCGTGATCATCTCGATGGCCGGTCTGCTGCTCGCCGGTGACGTGGTCTTCTCGTCACTCGCCGTGGGCTCGATCCTGGTGGTCGCGGTCGCGGTGACCGGCTCGCTGACCGTGCTGCCCGCCCTGCTGGCCAAGCTGGGCCGCTGGGTCGACCGGCCCCGGGTGCCGCTGCTCTGGCGGCTGACCGCGCCGCGTACCGGCCGGCACGGCGAGCAGCGTGGACCGCGCTTCTGGCCGGCGGTGCTCCGCCCCGCGCTGCGCGCCCCGGTGCCGACCCTGGTCATCTCGGTCGGGCTGCTGCTCGCACTGGCCGCGCCGGCACTCGGCATGAAGCTGAAGTTCCCCGGCATGGAGGACCTACCGCGCACCACCCCGGCGATGCAGGCGTACGACCGGCTCACCGCCGCCTTCCCGAGCACCGGCACCAATCACGTGGTGGCCGTCCGGGCGCCGGCCGAACAGGCCGACCGGGTCCGCGCCGCGCTCACCGACCTGGCCGGCCGGGCCGCCGGTGACCCGCTGTTCGCCCCGGCCGAGGCGGACGGCCCGAAGATCAAGGTGTCGGCCGACCGGCGGGTGTCGGTGCTGGACGTCGCGACCCCGTACGCCAGCCGCGACGACCGGTCGGTGCAGTCGCTGGACAAGCTGCGCGACGACCTGGTCCCGGCCGAGCTGCGGGCCATCCCGGGCATCGAGTACGCGGTCGGCGGCAGCGTGGCCGACAGCCAGGACTACGCACAGCACGTCCGGGACAAGTTGCCGCTGGTGATGAGCTTCGTGCTGGTGCTGACGTTCCTGGTCATGGTGCTGACGTTCCGATCGGTGGTGGTGGCGGCCAGCTCCATCGCGCTGAACCTGCTCTCCGCGGGCGCCGCGTACGGGCTGCTGGTGTTGATCTTCCAGGGCAGTTGGGCGGAGGGACTGCTCGGTTTCACCTCGATGGGCGCGATCGTGTCCTGGCTGCCGCTGTTCCTCTTCGTGGTGCTCTTCGGCCTCTCGATGGACTACCACGTCTTCGTGGTGAGTCGGATCCGGGAGGGGATGCGGGCCGGCAGGTCCAACCGGGACGCGGTGGCGTACGGGATCACCTCGTCGGCCGGCGTGGTGAGCAGTGCGGCGATCGTGATGGTCGGAGTGTTCTCGATCTTCGCCACGCTGAGCACCATCGACATGAAGCAGCTCGGCATCGGCCTCGCGGCGGCGATCCTGCTGGACGCCACGATCATCCGGGGAGTGGTGCTGCCGGCGCTGATGACCATGCTCGGTGACGCCAACTGGTGGGCCCCGCGCTTCCTGCGTCGACGCGAGACGCCAACCCCCACCGAGCCGCCGGCACCCACCCCAGAGTTGGTGCCAGTGCCCTGACCGCCCCGCCCGCCCCGCCCTCCCCGCCCCTCGACGCCCGCCCCCCGCCCCTCCCCGCCC
>NZ_JBAKHW010000045.1:0-44278 GCF_036906815.1 Micromonospora sp. CPCC 205539
GGCGCGCGGCGCGACGCGGAGGCGCGCGACGCGGAGGCGCGCGACGCGGAGGCGCGCGACGCGGAGGCGCGCGGCGCGGCGCGGCGCGGCGCGGGGTGGGGTGGGGTGGAAGGGCGCGGAAGCGGCCGGCAGGGGCGGGTGGGCCACACAGCTTTGGTACGGAGTATGTGTCGCTGGCCCATGTGCCGGGGAGCACACAGCTCGTAACTTCTTGCGCCATGACGGCAGAACCCGTGGCGGTCCCCCACGTCGTACAGGTCGACCTCGCCGGTCGGACCGCCCTGGTCACCGGGGGCGGCAGCGGCATCGGCCGGGCCTGCGCCCTGCGGCTGGGTGCGGCCGGCGCCAAGGTGCTCGTGGTGGACCGCAACCTGGAGGCGGCCACGGAGGTGGCCGCCGAGGCCGGGGGTCAGGCCGAGGGGGTGGACCTGGCCGACCCGGCGGCGGTCGACCGGCTCGACGTGGACGTCGACATCGTGGTGAACAACGCCGGGCTCCAGCACGTGGCGCCGCTACAGGACTTCCCCGTCGAGCGCTTCGAGTACATCCAGCGGGTGATGGTCGAGGCGCCGTTTTTGATCATCCGCCGCGCGCTGCCGCACATGTACGCACGGGGCTGGGGCCGGATCGTCAACATCTCCTCGGTGCACGGGCTACGCGCCTCGCCGTACAAGGCGGCCTACGTCTCGGCGAAGCACGCCCTCGAGGGGCTGTCGAAGGTGGTGGCGCTGGAGGGCGCCGCGCACGGGGTGACCGCCAACTGCATCAATCCGGCGTACGTGCGCACCGCGTTGGTGGAGAGCCAGATTGCCGACCAGGCGGCCAGTCACGGCATCGGTGAGACCGAGGTGGTCGAGAAGATCATGCTGGCCCGGGCCGCGATCAAGCGGCTCATCGAGCCGGAGGAGGTGGCCGAGCTTCTGGCGTACCTCTGCTCGCCGCCGGCGGCGTTCATCACCGGCGCGTCGATCGCGCTCGACGGGGGCTGGACGGCCAACTAGTGGGCCCGCGCACAATGTCGACCATGTCGTCGCCGGTGGAGTTCCTGGAGCTGCTCGCCCGCGAGGCCGCCACGGTGGAGTTCGAGGGCCCGTTGGTGGCCGCGCGCGCCGCCGGGCTGCCCGCCGACCGGCTGGCCGAGCTGGAACAGGCCAAGACGGTGGCGCTGCGGGTACGCGCGCTGCTGGAGCGTCGGCGCCGTCGGGAGACCGAGCTGTCCGGCCTGTACGACACGGTCAGTGACCTGGCCGGGTTGCGCGACCTGGACGACGTGCTGCGGGCGATCGTGCACCGGGCCCGCAACCTGCTCGGCGCCGACGTGGCCTACATGACGCTCAACGACGACGAGCGCGGCGACACCTACATGCGGGTGACCGACGGGTCGGTGTCGGCCCGCTTCCAGCGGCTGCGGCTGCCGATGGGTGCCGGCCTCGGTGGCCTGGTCGCCCAGTCCGGCGCACCGTACGTGACCGCCAACTACGACGAGGACGAGCGCTTCCACCACACCGGGGAGATCGACGCCGGCGTTGGCGAGGAGGGCCTGGTGGCGATCCTCGGGGTGCCGCTGCGGCTCGGCTCCACCTCGATCGGCGTGCTCTACGCGGCCAACCGCTCGGCCCGGCCGTTCGCCCGCGAGGAGGTGGCGCTGCTGGTCTCCCTCGCCGCGCACGCCGCGGTGGCGATCGACACCGCCCGGCTGCTGGCCGAGACCCGCTCGGCGCTGGCGGAGCTCTCGGCGGCGAACACCACCATCCGGGCCCACAGCAGCTCGGTGGAGCGTGCCGCGGCGGCACACGACCGGATGACCGCGCTGGTGCTGCGCGGCGGCGGGGTGGAGGACGTGGCCGCCGCCGTGACCGAGGTGCTGGGCGGGGCGCTGTTGGCCCTGGACGCGCAGGGGCGGCTGCTGGCCCGGGTCGGCGAGATCGACGAGCCGGAGCGGACCGACATCGTCGAGGCGGTGGCCGCGTCCCGGACCGAGGGACGCAGCGTGCGCCGAGGCCCGCTCTGGTACGCGGCGGTCGTGGCGGGCGCGGAGAACCTGGGCGCCCTGGTACTGCGCCCGGACGACGAGCTGGTCGACGCCGACCAGCGGATTCTGGAGCGGGCCGCCCTGGTCACGGCGCTGCTGCTGCTGTTCCGGCGAACCGTCGCCGAGGCCGAGGGGCGCGTCCGCGGCGAACTGCTGGACGACCTGATCGCCCGGCCGCTGCGCGACACCGACGCGTTGCGCAGTCGGGCCCGTCGGCTCGGGGTGGACCTGGACGCGCCACACGTGCTGGTGGCGGTGGGCGACGACGCGATCGCCGCCACCGGCTCGGCCCGGCAGCGCGTGCTCTCCTGGGCTACCACGTACGCCTCGAGCCGGGGCGGGCTGGCTGCGGCGCGCGACGGCCGGGTGGTGCTGATGCTGCCGGGGCGGGACGCCGGTGGCAGTGCCCGCGCGGTGGCCCGGGACCTGTCCCGGGTGACCGGTCGGCCGGTGACCGCGGGGGCGAGCGGCCCGGCGGACGGGCCATCGGCGTTGGCCGGCACGTTCCTGGAGGCGGACCGCTGCCTCACCGCGCTCGGCGCGCTGGGCCGCGCCGGTCAGGGGGCGAGCACGGCCGAGCTGGGCTTCGTCGGGCTGCTGCTGGGCACGGTCGGCGACCGGGGCGACAAGGACGTGGCCCAGTTCCTCACCGCCACGGTCGGGCCGGTGGTCGACTACGACGCCCGTCGGGGTACGGCGTTGGTGCGGACGTTGGAGGCGTACTTCGGGGTGGGCGGCAGCCTGGCCCGGGCCGCCGAGCAGCTGCACGTGCACGTCAACACGGTGACTCAGCGGCTGGAGCGGGTCGGGCAGTTGCTCGGCGCCGACTGGCAGAAGCCCGAGCGCGCCCTGGAGGTGCAGCTCGCGCTGCGGCTGCACCGGCTGCGTACCCCCGCCGCCGGCTGACCACCGCGCCCTCGCGCGTCGATCTAGGGCAAATGGCTGCTTGTCGATCTCAATCAGCGACGATATGCCCTAGATCGACGCGGCGACGCGTCGACGCGGCGACGCGGCCACGCGGCCACGCGGCCGCGCGGCCGCGGGTCAGTGGACGCTGATGCCGGCCAGCACGGTGTCGACGACCTGCGCGGGCAGGGTCTGCTCGTCCAGGTCGGGGTTCCACTGCAGCACCCGCTGGATCAGCATGGGCCCGGTGAGGAGGGCCATGGTGACCTCCAGGTCGATGTCGGGCCGCAGCAGACCCTCGTCGATGCCCCGCCGCAGCACCTCACGCATGAGCTGCCGGCGGGGGGCGATGATGTTCTGGTAGAGCTGGAACTGATCCGGGCTGCGGTTCACCTCGGGCACCAGGCAGGGCATGATCTTCTTGGCACGAGGGTCGGGGTTGTGCCCGATCGCGCCGACCAGCAGCAGCAGGTCGTCCCGGACGGAGCGACCCTCCAGTTGCGGCATGACGCCCTTGAGCCGGCGCAGCGCGTCCAGCAGCAATGCGTCCTTGCCGGCCCAGCGGCGGTAGATGGTGGCCTTGCCGACGCCGGCGCGAGCGGCGATCGCCTCGATCGAGAGCGCCTCGATGGTGCTGCCGTCGGCGAGCAGATCGAGGGTGGCCTCGATGATCGCCTCATCGGCGCGGATGCTCCGCGGTCGCCCGGGCGACCGCGGAGCATCGGCAGTGGACGTCATGTCGGACATTGTCCCCGAACCTATGCCGTCCCGGCCAACTCGGGCTCGGCCACCGGCGCCGCCGGGGCGGTGGGCGTGGCCTCCCGGCCCGGCATCCAGCGCAGCACCACCAGGATGCCGAGCGCGGCGATCACCGCGGAGAGCGCGGCCGCCCAGTGCATGGCGGTGACGAAGGCGTCGTTGGCCGCCGAGATGAGCGCCGGCCCCGCCGGACCGAGCTGGCCGGCAGCCGCGTACGCCCCGGAGATCGACTCGTTGGCCGCGTCGTGGGCCTGCGCGGGCAGGCCGGTGAGCGCGCCGCCGACGTCGCTGCGGTAGACCGCGGAGAGCACCGAGCCGATGACCGCCACGCCGAGCGCGCCGGCCACCTGGCGGATCGTGTTGCTGACCGCGGAGCCCACGCCGGCCTTCTCCCGGGGCAGCGCCGACATGATCGATTCGGTGGCCGGCGCCATGATGTTGGCCATTCCGGCGCCCTGGATGAAGAAGACGACCAGCACGACCCAGATCGGGGTGGTCGCGCCGATGAAGATGAACGCGCCCAGCGACACCGTGGTCAGCAGCAGCCCGGTGGCGGCGACGGCCTTGCCGCCGAAGCGACGGACCATCGCGGCGCTACGTGGCGCGAAGATCAGCTGAGCGCCGGCGAAGGGCAGGAAGAGCAGGCCGGTCTGCAGCGGGCTGAAGTCGCGCACCAGTTGCAGGTAGAACGAGCCGAAGAACATCGAGCCCATCGCGGCGAAGAAGACTAGGCCGACGATGGCCACCGGCGCGGCGAAGTGCGGCAGGCGGAACAGCCGGACGTCGAGCGACGGGTGGTCGCTGCGCCGTTCGTGCTGCACGAACCAGGTCAGCACCGCCAGGCCGACCAGGATCGAGCCCCAGGCCAGCGGCTGGTCGAAGCCGTGCTCGCCACCGTCGATGATGCCGTAGGAGAGAGCGACCAGGCCGACCACGGAGAGCAGGACGCCGAGCACGTCGACGCGGCCCGGGCGCGGGTCACGCGACTCGGGGACCAGCAGGGCGACCAGGACCACGCCGGCGACCACCACCGGCACGTTGATCAGGAAGACCGAACCCCACCAGAAGTGCTCGAGCAGCGCGCCGCCGAGGATCGGGCCGATCGCCACCGCGAGGCCGACCGCACCGGCCCAGACGCCGATCGCCCGACCGCGCTCGCGCGGGTCGAAGACGTTGGAGATGATCGACAGCGTCACCGGCATGATGGCCGCACCGCCGACACCCATCAGGGCGCGGGCCGCGATCAGCTGGCCGGGGTCCTGCGAGTACGCCGACAGCAGCGACGCCAGCCCGAACAGCGCGAGCCCGACCATCAGGAAGCGCTTGCGGCCGACGCGGTCGCCGAGCACCCCGAAGGTGAACAGCAGGCCGGCGAAGACCAGCGTGTAGGAGTTGATGGCCCACTCCAACTGGCCCTGGCTCGCGCCGAGGCCGTGCACCGGGTCGGCCAGGGTGCGCAGTGCCACGTTGAGGATGGTGTTGTCGAGGACGACCACCAGGAGGCTGATCACCAGCACCCCCAGGATCGCCCACCTCCTCGGGTGGCCTGTGTTGTCGTGCAGCTCCATGCCCGGTTCTCCCCCCGGTTGCACCCGCCACGCAATACGAGACGGGCCAGACTCGTAACGGGGACAGCCTACGGGCGGCATTAACGATACGACACCGATCCGTATCGTATGTGGCAGGCGTCACGCCCGTTCGAGTGCCCGCTCCCGGGGACGCAGCAGTGCACTCTCCGCCGCCTTTGCTCTGCTTCAACCCGCGCAACGGTTTCGGGCCGTGGCTGTTGCGTCGGTTGAAGCAGAGCAAAGGACGCCCCGGCATCGGCCGGCCCGGCGGCGGTGACCGCCGCACCCGACTGGCCGCCGCACCCCGCCGACCGTCACACCCGGCTCCCCCGCACCGCGCGACCGCGACACCGGTCGCCGAGATCAGCGTGCTCGCGTGGCTGTCAGGCAGGCGGTGAGGGCGGCCGGCAACGTGCCCAGCTGGCTCGCCGGGGCGGTGAGCGGCTCGATCCAGCCCGGCCCGGCGCCGTACACCCGCACCGCCGGGACGTCCCGGGCCAGGCGCACCAGGCGGTACGCGCGGCCGGTGACCGGCGTCTGCGCCCAGAGCACCACGACGCGCGGCCGGGCCCGGGACACCGCGGCGGCCAGCGCGGACCAGGGCAGCGCGGGGCCGAGATGCACGCAACCCCGACCCTGCTCACGCAGTGCGGCGGAGAGCGCGTGCAGGCCGAGGCAGTGCGTCTCCTGCTCGGCGCCGGCCAGCAGCACCCCGGCGGTGGGCAGGGACCGGCCGGGGTTTCGGCGGTACGCGTCCAAGCCGACCCGGATGCCCTCGCAGAGGGCGTGCTCGGTCGCCATCTCCGCGGGGGTACGCCCCGGCAACCGGGCGAGCAGCGGCCGGCAGACCTGCTCCCAGAACGCCGGCAGCCCCCACGCACCGGCCATGTCGAGCAGCACCCTGGCGACACGGTTGCCGTCCAGGTCCTCGGCCGCCAGCGAGAACCGCTTGTGCGCGCTCTCCACGGCCTCTGCCGGCATCAGATCGGTCAACACCAGACGTACCCCCAGGTAGGCGTTCGCTACCCGGGGGTTCGCTGCGACGGCGCGTGGTGGATGCGCCGGCGGGAAACTTACCGGCGGCGGGCCGCCAGCCGGCGGGCCAGCGCGGCGACGCTGCCCCACACGCCGCGGCGGAACAACACCACGACGAGGACGAAGATGCCGCCGGTGACCAGGCCGATCGCCTCGAAGCCGGAGAACGACAGCCAGTCCTCCAGCCGGACCACGATGCCGGCGCCGAGCACCCCGCCCCAGAGCGTGCCGATCCCGCCGAGCACCACCACGATGACGGCCTTGCCGGAGGTGGTCCAGTGCAGCACGTCCAGCGAGACGAACCGGTGGCCGACCGCGAACAGCCCCCCGCCCAGGCCGGCGATGAACCCGGACAGCACGAACGCGGTCAGCTTGTAGCGGTGCACCGGGTAGCCCAGCGCCCGGGCCCGCGCCGGGTTGTCGCGGATGCCGACCAGCACCCGCCCGAACGGGGAGTGCACGATCCGCCAGGCGGCGGCCAGCCCGAGCAGCACGATCGGCAGGATCGCGTAATAGAAGTAGTAGTCGTCGGTGAGATCCCAGCCGAACAGCTCCCGGGGCACCCCCTGCAGGCCGTTCTCGCCCTGGGTCACCGACCGCCAGTCGTTCGCGATGTAGTAGATCATCTGCGCGAAGGCCAGGGTCACCATGGCGAAGTAGATGCCGGTCCGCTTGACCGCCAGGTAACCGATCGGCACCGCCAGCACGGCCGCGGCGACCGCCCCGGTCAGCACGGCGAGCGGGAACGGCAGGCCGGCGTGGATGGCCACCAACCCGGTGACGTACGCCGACGTGCCCCAGAACGCGGCGTGCCCGAAGGACATCAGCCCGGTGAAGCCGAGCAGCAGGTCCACCGCGACGGCGAACAACGCCCAGCAGAGGATGTCCACCGCGACCGCCGGGTACAGCCCGTTGGGCAGCCAGGCGGCGACGACCAGCCCGACGGCGAGCAGCGCGTACCGGACCCAGCCGGGGGCGCGGGCCACGGTGAGCAGGCCGGACGGCGGCGTCGGCCGGGCCGCTTCGGCCGGGGTGTCCACGGTGCTGGTCATGCCGGTGCCTCCTCACGACCGAACAGGCCGGCCGGGCGCCAGAGCAGCACGACGGCCATCACCACGAAGACGATCGTCTGCGACACGATCGGGAAGTTGGACAGGTACGCCTCGCCCCAGGCCTGGATCAGGCCGATGCCGAAGCCGGCGGCGACCGAGCCGAAGATCGAGCCCAGCCCACCGATCACCACCACCGCGAAGACCACGATGATCAGGTCGGCGCCCATCAGCGGGTTGACCGCCCGCATCGGCGCAGCCAGCACACCGGCCAGGCCGGCCAGCCCGATCCCGAAGCCGAAGACCGGGGTCACCCACCGCCCGACGTCGATCCCGAACGCCCGGGTCAGCTCGGGCCGCTCGGTGGCCGCCCGGACCACCATGCCGATCCGGGTCCGGCTGAGCACCCACCAGACCACGACGCAGAGCAGCACCGCGAAGCCGAGGATGAACACGCGGTACGTCGGGAAGTCGAAGAGCCCGAAGTCCACCGTCCCGCTCAGCAGCGACGGGGTGGCGTACGGGCTGGACTGCACCCCGTAGCGCAGCTTCACCAGGTCCTGCAGGATCAGCGTCAGCCCGAAGGTGAGCAGGAAGTTGTAGAGCGGGTCGAGCTTGGTCAGCCGGTGGATCACGGCCCGCTCCAACGCCATGCCGAGCAGCCCCAGCCCCACCGGCATGATCACCAGAGCCGCCCAGAACGGCACGCCCGCCTCGGTGAGCAGCACGTACGCGCCGAACGCGCCGAGCATGTAGAACGCGCCGTGGGCGAAGTTGACCACCCGCAGCATGCCGAAGATGACCGCGAGCCCGAGGGCGAGCAGGGCGTAGAACGCCCCGCTCACCAACCCGTTGAACGTGTTCTGCGCGAATGCGCTCATAGCTTGCAGTCCGCGGACGGCGTGCGGAACGCCTCCGCGGCCGGGATCGTCTTGAGCACCTTGACGTAGTCCCACGGCTCGGCCACCTCGGACTGCGGCTTCACCTGGGCCAGGTACGCGTCGTGCACTACCCGGTGGTCCTCGGCGCGGATCTTGCCGTTGCGCAGGAAGACATCCTCGACCGTCTTGCCCTCCAGGCCCTTGACCACGGTGTCCGCGTCGTCGGTGCCGGCGGCCTGCACCGCCTCCAGGTACTGGGTCGCGGCGGAGTAGTTGGCCGCGTGCGCGAAGGTGGGCCGGGTGCCGGTCTTCTGCTGGAACCGGTCGGCGAACTCCCGGTTCTTCGCGTCGAAGTTCCAGTACCAGGCGTCGGTGTAGGTGGTGCCGGCCAGCGCCGCCGGGGTGAGCGAGTGGATGTCGGTGAGGAACATCAGCCCCACCGCGAGGCCGACGCCCTTCTCCCGCAACTTGAACTCGTTGTACTGCTTGACCACGTTGACCAGCTCCGCACCGGCCTGCATGGTGCCCAGCACGTCCGGCTTCGGGGTCAGGTTCGGCGCCTTGAGCAGGAAGGTGGAGAAGTCACCGCTGGTGTTCGGGAACGGCGCACCGTCCTTGCCGACCACCTTTCCGCCGGCCGCCGTGATCGCCGTGGAGAAGCTCTTCTCCATGTCCTGACCGAAGGCGTAGTTCGGGTACAGGATGTACCAGTTCTTGCCGATCTGCTCGGTGGTGGTCTTGCCGGTGCCGTTGGCCAGCATGTACGTGTCGTACGCGTAGTGGAAGGTGTACTTGTTGCAGCTCTTGCCGGTCAGGTCGGTGGTCGCCGCGCCGATGTTGAAATAGAGCTTCTTCTTCTCCTTGGCCACGTCGGCGACCTTCAACGCCGCCGACGAGGTGGGCACGTCCAGGATCAGGTCGACGCCCTTGCGGTCGTACATCTCCTGGGCCTTGGAGTTGGCCACGTCCGGCTTGTTCTGGTGGTCGGCGGTCTCCACGGTGATGTCCTTGGTCACCGCCTTGTCTCCGTGTTTCGCGGTGAAGTCGGCGATGGCCAGCTCCACTGCGGCGACCGAGTTCTTGCCGGACAGCTCCGAGTACGCCCCGGACTGGTCGTTGAGCACGCCCAGCACGATCTTGCCGCCGCTCAGCTTCTGGTCGCCGCCCGACTGGGGTCCACCGCCACCACAGCCGGCGATCAGCACCACCGCGGCCGACGCCGCGGCCACACCCACCGTCCTGCGCATGCCCACTCCATCCATTCCGCGCGTCGTCGCACGGGTCATCGTCGGAAAAATTCAGATCCCCAGGTACGCCAGCAGCTCGCGTTCCCGTGAGCGCACCTCGGAGTTGTCCATCGCCTCCGCGACGCGTCCCTCGGCCAGCAGGTAGTGCCGGTCGGCGACGCCGGTGGCGAAGTGCAGGTTCTGCTCGACCAGCAGCACGGTCACGCCGTGCTGCTTGGCCTCCCGCAGCAGGTCACCGACCTGCTGCACCAGCAGCGGGGAGAGCCCTTCGGTGGGCTCGTCGCAGAGCAGCAGCCGGGCGCCCATCCGCAGCACCCGGGCCAGGGCGAGCATCTGCTGCTCGCCGCCGGAGAGCATCGTGGCGGCCGAGTCGCGCCGGGTGTAGAGAGCCGGGAACGCCTCGTACACCCGCTCCAGCGACCACGGGTCGGGGCCGACCGTGGGCGGCAGGGTGAGGTTCTCGGTGACGGTCAGGGTGGCGTAGCTGCCCCGGTCGTCGGGCACCCAGCCCAGCCCGAGTCGGGCCCGGCGGTGCGCCGGCAGCCGGCCGATGTCCCGCCCGTTCAGCTCCACCGTGCCGCGCTGGCCGGGGTGCAGCCCCATGACGCAGCGCAGCAGGGTGGACTTGCCGGCGCCGTTGCGCCCGACCAGGGTCACCACCTCGCCAGCGGCCACCTCCAGGCTGACGTCGCGCAGCACCTGCGCCTCGCCGTACCAGGCGGACAGGTTCTCAATGCGCAGCATCAGCGGCTCCCAGGTAGGCGGTGATCACGCGCTCGTCCGCGCGGACCTGCTCGTACGGGCCCTCGACGAGGACCTTGCCGGCCTGGAGCACGGTGACGGTGTCGGCGAGCCGGCCGACCACGCTCATGTTGTGCTCGACCATGACCACGGTCCGGCCCTGGCGGACCTGGCCGATCAGCTCGACGGTGCGGTCGACGTCCTCCAGCCCCATGCCGGCGGTCGGCTCGTCGAGCAGCAGCACCTTCGGATCCAGGGCCAGGGCGATGGCCAACTCCAGGGCCCGCTTGCGGCCGTACGCCAACGCCTCGGAGGGGGCGTCCGCCAGCTCGGCCAGCCCCACCATGGCCAACAGCTCGTCGGCCCGGTCGGTGTAGCGGCCCATCAGCTTCGCCGAGCGCCAGAACCGCCAGCCCAACCCGCTCGACGACTGCAGGGCGAGCGCGACGTGCTCCCGGGCGGACAGCTGCGGAAAGAGGCTGGTGATCTGGAAGGAGCGGGCCACGCCGAGTCGGGCGACCCGCTCCGGGGGCAGCCCCGTGACGTCCCGCCCGGCCAGCTCGATCCGACCGCCGCTGGGCCGCAGAAAGCCGGTGAGCAGGTTGAACAGGGTGGTCTTACCGGCGCCGTTCGGGCCGACCAGCGCGTGCACACTCTCCGGCGCGACGTCGAGGTCGACCTGGTCGACCGCTCGGAAGCCTCGGAAGTCGCGGGTCAGCCCGCGGGCCGACAAAAGCGCTTGCCCGGCCATCGCTCATCCTCCGCAGGGTCGCGGCGACGGTCGATGAGGTGACCGTGGTCACAGGCCCGTCGCGTGGAGGAAACCTACGGCGGGGCGCACGAGTCGAGCCATGTCGATGCTCTCCATATTCAGGCATGCAGGAACGTGCGCTGCCTCCACATGCCGGCACCGTCGACTTGACCCGGCCACCTAGATTGATGATCCACACAGCCCAGCGAAAGGCCCGGAACCCATGCCCGTCGGCTTCACCATGGCGATCGTCCTCGCCGTCGCCCTGGCGGTCTGCGCCGTCGTGGCGCTCGTCGCCCCCAGCAGGCCGGTGAAGCGGACGGCCGCCCTCGCGGCACTCGGCTGCCTCGCCGGCACACTCGTGGTCGGGATCGCCTCCAGCGCCCACTCCGTGCCGATCCGCTCGGTCGGCATCGTCACCAGCTTCGGCAAGCCCACCGGCGAGGTGACCGGCTCGGGCCTGAAGTGGGTGGCCCCCTGGCAGAAGGTCGGCGAATGGGACGCGGGCCGACAGAAGTACGACCACATCGGCGGCAACAACTGCGTCCGGGTGCGCACCGGAACGCTCGCCGACGCGTGCGTGGAGGTGCTCGTCGAGTGGCAGGTCAAGCCGGAGAACGCCCCGAAGCAGTTCATGGACTACAAGGGTGACTTCGTCAGCTTCCGGGGCCAGCGGGTGGGCGTGCAGCTCGACAGCGCGGTCAACGACGCCTTCGCCTCGTACAACCCATTGGAGAAGATCGACGCCCAGACCGGTGACCTCAACGTCGACCTGAAGCCGTTCGCGGCGAACATCAAGGCCAGCGCCGACACCCGCCTCGCCGCCGACGTCGACATCTTGTCGGTGACGATCACCCGGGTCAACCACGACGACAAGACCGAGGCCAACATCCGGGCCTTCCAGGACAAGCTGGCGCAGACGCGCAACCTGGAGCAGGACCGCAAGAACGCCGAGATCTCCAAGCAGATCACCGAGACCAACGCGAAGGTCGACAAGGTGACCCGCTGCCTGGAGATCGCCGAGAAGAACGGCGCCAACCCGGGGCTCTGCATCAACCCGGGCATCGTCACCGGCAAGTGACCCGGACCGGCCCCACCCGTACGCCGGGTGGGGCCGGATCGGTCAGTCCTCGAAGGTGACCACCCAGCGGGCGCCCTCGCCCCGGGCCAGCCGGTCGAACGCGGCCGGGGCCTCGTCCAGGCTGACCACGCCGCTGACCAGCGGAGCCAGGTCCAATGTGCCGTCGAGCACGGCCCGGGCCAGCTCCGGCACCTCACGGTTTGGGTCGGACGAGCCGTACACCGAGGAGCGCAGGGTACGCGCGGAGTGGAAGATGTCGAGCGCCGCGAGGCTGACCATGTCCTCCCTGCCCCCCATGCCGACCACGGTCACCGCTCCCCCGCGCCGGGTGAGCCGCCACGCCGCCCGGATGGTGGCGGCGCGGCCGACGCACTCGAAGGCGTGGTCGAAGCCCCGGCCCTCGGTGCGCGTCCGCGCCTCCTTGGAGAGCCGATCGTCGGAGAGCAGGAAGTCGGTTGCCCCGGCGGCGAGCGCGAGGTCCCGCTTGGCCTCGGCGACGTCGATCGCGAGGATCGGCGTGGCGCCGGCCCGCCGGGCAGCGGTGAGCAGGGCGAGCCCGACCCCGCCGAGCCCGATCACCGCGACCGACTCGCCGGGCGCCACCCGGGCCGTGTTGTGGACCGCGCCGACTCCGGTGAGCACCGCGCAGCCGAGCAGGGCGGCCCGCTCCGGGGGCAGCCCCTCGGGGATCGGGATGACGGCGCTCTCGGGCACCACCACGGCCTCGGCGAGCGCGCCGAGCCCGAGCGTGAGGTGCAGCGGGGTGCCGTCGTCGGTCTCGCCCCGGGGCACGGTCGGGGCGGTGGTGTCGGCGCAGAGCCACGGCTCGCCGCGCTGGCACCACCAGCAGGCCCGGCATGCCGGCGCCCAGTTGAGCACCACCGGGGTGCCGACCGCCAGCCGGCTACCCGGCCCGGCCTCGGCCACCACCCCGGTCGCCTCGTGCCCGAGCGCCAGCGGGAACTTCGCCGCGAGGGTGCCGTTCATCATGGACAGGTCGGAGTGGCAGACGCCGGCGGCCCGGATCGTCACCCGCAGCTCGCCGGGGCCGGGCGCGGGCAGGCGAATCTGCTCGACCCGCGGGGCCGCGCCGGGCTCACGCGCGACCAGCGCGCGCACGACGACCGGCCCGCTCATCGCTGGATCGCCTTCAGCTCGCTGAACTCGGCGAGCCCGTGCACGCCCAGCTCCCGGCCGAGGCCGGACTGCTTGTACCCGCCGAACGGGGCGAGCGGGTTGAACGGTGCGCCGTTGATGTCGACCGCGCCCGTACGCAGCCGCCGGGCCACCGCGAGCGCGGCGTCCGGATCGGCGGACCACACCGCCCCGGCCAGCCCGTACGACGAGTTGTTGGCGATGGTCACCGCCTCGTCGGTGTCGGCGAACGGGATGACGGCGAGCACCGGACCGAAGACCTCCTCCTGGGCGAGCGCGCTGTCCGGGTGCACGTCGGCGAAGACGGTCGGGGCGACGAAGTGCCCCTGCGCCGGCACCGGGGCGTCCGGGCCGCCGACGACCAGCCGGGCGCCGTCGGCGAGGGCCCGGTCGACGTAGCCGCGGACCCGCTCGGCCTGCGCGGCGGAGACCAGCGGGCCGAGCCGGGTGGCCGGGTCGAACGGGTCGCCGAGCCGGTAACCGGCCACCGCCGTGGCGATCAGGTCGAGGGCCTCGTCGTACCGGTCGCGGTGCACCAGCATCCGGGTCCACGCCGTGCAGGTCTGCCCGGAGTTGAGCAGGGCGTTGCCGACCCCGACCTTGACCGCGGTGGCCAGGTCGGCGTCGGGGAGGATCACGTTGGCGGACTTGCCGCCCAGCTCCAGCGCGACGCGGGCGATCCGCTCGGCGGCGGCCTTCGCGATCTGCCGGCCGGTGGCGGTGGAGCCGGTGAACGAGACCAGGTCGACGTCGGGGTGCCCGGCCAACGCCGCGCCGACCACCGGGCCGGTGCCGGGGACGAGGTTGAGCACTCCCGGCGGCAACCCGGCCTCGGTGACCGCGTCGAAGAGCAGGTACGCCGTCAGCGAGGTCAGCTCGCTGGGCTTGAGCACCACCGTGCAGCCGGCGGCGAGCGCGGGCGCCAGCTTGGCCATCACCTGGTGCAGGGGGTAGTTCCACGGGGTGATCGCGCCGACCACGCCGACCGGCTCGCGGACCACCAGCGAGTTGCCGATGGTCTCCTCGACCGGCGGACGGGCCGCGAGGGCGACGTGGTCGCGCAGCACCGTCAGCGGCAGCCCGACCTGCACCCGGGTGGCGAGCTTGAGCGGGGCGCCCAGCTCGACCGCGATGGTGCGGGCGAGGTCGTCGGCGCGTGCGGCGAGCGCGGTGTGCAGCCGGTCGAGGTGGCCGGCCCGCTCAGCCGGGGCGGTGGACGCCCAGCCGGGGAAGGCGGCGCGGGCCGCGGCCACGGCCCGGTCCACGTCGGCCGGCGTGCCGGCCGGCACCTGCCCGATCAGCTCGGCGGTGCTCGGATTCTCCACGTCGATCACGTCGGCGCCGGTGGGCTCGGTCCACTCGCCGGCGATGTGCAGGTGACGGCGGAGGCGCAGGGCGTCGGGCAGCACCTGCGACGGCGGGGCGGCAGCGAGGTCCATATCGTCCCTTCGGGGGTGGTGGGCGATGAAACTAGCGCTGGGAGTTTCGAAGCTACCCGCTGGGCCGGGCGGACTCCACCGGGTCGAGCGGGCCAACCGTGCGGGCGTACTCGGCGGCCAGGCCGTGCAGCAGGGCGTCCAGGCCGAGGGCGAAGGCGCCCTCGTCCACGCTCTGCTGGTGTTCGGCGAGCCGGTGCGCCTGACGGAGGTGCGGGTAGTGCGCCGCGTACAGCTCAGGGTCCTCGACGAAGCCGCGGGCGAACGAGCCGAGGGCCGACCCGGCCACGAAGTACCGCAGGGCCGCACCGATGTGGGTGGCGCGGGCCGGTGGCCAGCCAGCGCGCACCAACCCGCCGTAGACCGCGTCCGCCATGGCCAGCGCGGCCGGACGACGCCCGGGCCCCTGGGCCAGGTACGGCACGATGTTCGGGTGCGCGGTGAGCGCCCGCCGGTACGACCAGGCCCAGTCGCGCAGCGCGACCACCCAGTCCCGGCCGGCGAAGCCGCTGATGTCGACGGCGGCGGTGACGGTGTCGGCGACCGCGTCCAGGATCTCGTCCTTGGTGGCGAAGTGGTTGTAGAGCGAGGGGCCCTGCACGCCCAGCTCGGCGGCGAGTCGGCGCGTGGACAGCGCTGGCAGGCCCTCGGCGTCGATCACCGCGGTGGCGGTCTCGACGATGAGCTGCCGGGTGAGCCGGGGCTGACGTGGTCGGGGCACTCGCGCTCCTCACGGGTCGGCCGCCGGGTCTGGACGCGGCAAAACTTACACCGCTAGTTTAAGGGTGACCGGCTGCACCGACGCCAGGAGGACCACCGTGGACTTTTCGCTGACCGACGAGGAGCGGGCGGTGCGGGACACCGTCCGGTCGTTCATCAGCCGCGAGGTGATGCCGCTGGAGCAGGAGGTGCTGCGCCGGGAACGGGCGCACCAGCCGGGTCTGGACCTCTCCGAGCTGCGCGAGCTGCAGACCAAGGCACGCAAGTTCGGCTTCTGGGGTCTGGCCACCCCGGAGGAGTACGGCGGGATGGACCTCCCGGCGGTGCTCCAGTCGCTGATCTGGACCGAGCTGGGCCGCACGTTCGTGCCGTTCCGCTTCGGCGGCGAGGCGGACAACATCCTGTTCCACGCCACCGAGGAGCAGAAGCGGGAGTTCCTGATCCCGACCATCGAAGGCGAGCGGCGCTCCTGTTTCGCGATCACCGAGCCGGGTGCCGGCTCGGACGCGGCCAACATCCGGCTGACCGCCCGCCGCGACGGCGACGACTGGGTCCTCGACGGGGAAAAGACCTTCATCACCGGCGGCCACGACGCCGACTTCGCCATCGTCGTCGCGGTGACCGACCGGGAGAAGGGCGCCCGCAACGGCGGGGCAACCGCGTTCCTGGTCGACCGGTCGATGGGCTGGCGCTCGGAGTTCATCCAGACGATGGGCGAGGGCGGCCCGGCGTCGCTGATCTTCGACGGGGTCCGCGTGCCGCACCGCAACATCCTCGGCGAGATCGGGCAGGGCTTCACGCTGGGCATGCAGTGGATCGGCAAGGGCCGCTACACGATCCCGTCACACGCCATCGGCATCGCCGAGCGGGTCCTGCAGATGGCGATCGACTACGCCAACACCCGGGAGACCTTCGGCACCACGATCGGCACCAACCAGGCCATCCAGTGGATGATCGCCGACTCGGAGACCGAGCTGGAGGCGGCCCGCTGGCTGGTGTTGAAGTCGGCGTGGACCGTCGACCAGGGCCTGGACCCACGGCACGCCTCCTCGATGGGCAAGCTGTACGGCGCCGGCATGGTCAACCGGGTGGTCGACCGGGTGCTGCAGATCCACGGCGGCATGGGCTACACCCGGGAGCTGCCGATCGAGCGCTGGTACCGGCAGGTCCGGCTGTACCGGATCTTCGAGGGCACCGACGAGATGCAGCGGCTGATCATCTCCCGCGACCTGCTGCGCGGGTACACGAAGATCGGCGGCCACCTGGCCTGAGACCGAATGTCCGGCCCGCGTGAACAAAGCGGTGCTGCCGACCATCTACCTCATGACACCTGCTTCAGGAGCCAGAGGGAGATGCTCATGCACCTACGAATCAAGGCCGTCGCGATGGCGATGGCGGTTGCCACGGTCGGCGCCGTCGCCATCCCGGCGGCATCCGCGTCGGCCAACGTCAGCCAGGGGTACGTGACGGGCTCGGGCACCTGGACGGACGACTGGGGCGACGAGGGCCCGATCTCCGCGTCGACCCGTTCGTACAACAACGTCGTCGCCATGTGGCAGAAGATCCTGCTGGCCGACGGCTACCTTGCCGCCTCCGGCGTCGACTGCAGGTTCGGGCCGGCGACGACGGCCGCCACCAAGCGGTGGCAGAGCGATCGCGGTCTCGTCAGCGACGGCGTCGTCGGCCCGAAGACCCTCGCCAAGGCGGCAACCCGTCTCAGCACGTACGAAAGCTGGTTCTACTACGACGGGCTGGGCAGCAACTTCGTCTACTTCGGTCGCCTCGCGGACGGCAAGTGGGACATGAGCCTCGGGCCCGACCTGGAGTGGAAGCCGCTCGCGTACACGTACGCGAGCTTCAGCATTTGCTCCTGACCACCCGGCGGCCGGCCGCGACCCCCTGCGGGCGCGGCCGGCCCGTCACGACTCGTCAATTTCCTGATAGGTCGAGGGCTGACGAATGGTGACCGGTACACGACTGAGATATCGGTCACCACACCAACCAATTGATCACGAGGGTAGGGCTTGAGCAGGGGCTTCACGGGCCGAAAGCGGGCCGGTCGTCGCTCTTGAATAGACCGACCGCGGGCGGGACAAGCGCTGTCAGCTACCCGTCCGCTAATTCGCTTTCGCCACGACGAGGCCATGCCGCTAACTGTTGACATCCAATTGATTGAAACGGAGTCAACCGTGTCCACGACCAATGAGACCGGACAGGCGATCGTCCTCGGTGGCAGCATCGGCGGCCTACTCGCCGCGCGTGTATTGAGTGAGTCGTACGCGAAGGTGACCGTCTTCGACCGCGACGACCTGCCGACGGAGGCCGCCGACCGCAAGGGTGTGCCGCAGAGCGGGCATTCACACGGCCTGCTCGCCCGGGGCCGGCAGGTCCTGGAGGAACTCTTCCCCGGCCTCACCGCCGACCTGATCGCTCAGGGGGCCGTCGCCATCGACATCCAACGGGACTGCCTGTGGGTCAACGACGGTCACCGCATTCCCCGGGCCTTCTCGGGGCTGGAAGGCCTCTGCGTCAGTCGACGCGCCCTGGAGGCGTACGTCCGGGACCGCGTCCGCGCACTGCCCACGGTGGAGATCCGGGACCGGTGCGAGGCGCTGGGGCTGCTCGCCGACGCCGATCGCGGCACGGTGACCGGCGCACGGGTCCTGCCACGAGGTGGCCGGGAGGAGCACCACGACGCCGATCTTGTCGTGGATGCGACCGGCCGCGGCAACCGCGGCCCCACCTGGCTCGCCGAGCTCGGCTATCAGCCGCCCGTCGAGGACCGCGTGGACCCCCAGACGGTGTACGTCTCCCGCGACTACCGCCGCACCTCGGGTGACACCGCCTTCGCCGCATTCATCAGCAGCCCGTCGCCGGCCGCCCCGCACGGCGGGGTCGCCATCGCGGCCGAGGGCGACCGGTGGATGGTGACGCTGCTCGGTGTCGGCGTCGACCAGGCCCCTCCGACCGACCCCGAGGGATACCTCGCCTTCGCCGGGCGGCTACCCGCCCCGGAGCTGCACTCGCTGCTGAGCCGGGCGGAGCCGCTCGGCCCGCCCAAGCGGATGCGGCTGCCCACCAGCGTGCGTCGCCGCTACGAACACCTCACCCGCCTGCCCGAGGGCTTCATCGCGGTCGCTGACGCGATGTGCAGCTTCAATCCGGCGTACGGGCAGGGCATGACGGTGGCCGCGGTGGAGGCGATGGTGCTGCGCGACTGCCTCCGGCAGGGCCGGCGGCACCTACCCCGCCGATTCTTCACCGGGGCGGCGAAGGTGGTGGACGTGCCGTGGGACATGGCCGTCGGTGCCGACCTGCGCCACCCGACCATCGTCGGGGAGCGCAGCCGTCGCACCCGTTTCCTCAACGGGTACGTTGCTCGGCTGCACGCCGCCGCCGCTCGGCACCCCGCCGTCGGGCGACGTTTCCTGAGCGTCGCCAACCTGATGACGCCGCCGCCGGGGCTCTTCGCGCCGGGCATCGCCGCTCGGGTCCTCTGGTCCGGCCGGCCTGGCACGCCTCAGGTGGTCCCTCCGCAGCTGGTGCCGCAGAACGAGGCGCGGGCGCTCAGTCAGGTCGGTGCCTGAACGGGCTCAGTTGGTCAGCGCCGCCAGTGCGGCGTCCACGTCGGCCTCGGTCGAGTAGACGTGGAAGGAGGCGCGGACCCGTCCGGCGCGCACCGCAGCGCGCACGCCGGCGCGGGCCAGCCGCTGCTCCGCGTCGGGCACGTCGACGGTGACGATGGCGCTCTCCCCCGGTGGCCGGCCCAGCCCGGTCAGGAAACGGTTGGCGAGCGCCACGTCATGCTCCCGGATCGCCGGCACGCCGATCTCGGCGACCAACTCCAGGGCGGGCGCCGCACCGACCCAACTGAACCAGGCCGGTGAGATGTCGAACCGGCGGGCGTCATCGGCCAGCCGCAGCGGCGGGCCGTAATAGGAGGCCTGCGGATCGGCGCCCGCGTACCAGCCGGCGGCGTCCGGGCGTAGCCGCTCGCGCAACTCCGGGGCCAGATAGGCGTACGCGCAGCCCCGCGGGCCCATCAGCCACTTGTAGCCGCCCACCGCCACCACGTCGGCCCGGCTCCCGTCGAACGGCAGCCACCCACACGCCTGGGTCGCGTCGACCGCGACCAGAGCGCCGTGCGCCCGGGCCGCGGCGACGATCTCGTCGTACGCGGCGACGCTGCCGTCGGAGGACTGCACGACACTGAACGCCACCAGATCGGTGTCGGCGTCGATCGCGTCGGCCAGCTCACTCGCTGGCACCGTCCGCACCCGCACACCCCGCTCGGTCTGCGCCAGCCACGGAAAGAGGTTCGACGTGAACTCGATCTCCGGGACCAGCACCGTCGCACCGGCCGGCAGGGCCGCCGCGACCGGCGCGAGTAGCTGCGACACGGCCGCGCCGACCGTCACGTCGACGGCCGGCACCCCGATCAGACCGGCGAACGCGGTCCGGGCCCGCTGCGTCGACTCGTCCCAGCCCTCTGCCGACCTCCGACCGACCCGCCAGTCCGCCAGGGCCTCCTGCAGAGCTGCCCACGCCGGGTCGGGGGGCAACCCGTAGGAGGCGGTGTTCAGCCAGCCGGGCTCCGGCTGCCACAGCTTCTGTGCCTGCTCGATCTCCATGCCGTCGACGCTAGGCGGAGCGGTCGGCATTGGGCACGGCCAATCAGCGACCGGCGGCCTGCGCTGATTTCTTTTCTTGAGCAGGCAGCATGGACCGATGTAGGCGCACCAGGCAGTCCTGCGGACTGATGTCACACCGTTACGCCAGCGCGCCTCGTCCTGCCGGCACTGACCGTGTCCGCCGGACTACGCTACTTCGGCATGGGTGATGACGGCGCACTGGTCGAAGCCAAGGACCGCATACATGCTGCTGAACATGGCCGTGTCGACCTGAGTGGTCTTCGTCTCACCAGCGACGAGCTCGCTCAACTTCTGCGAGAGACGCCCGCGCTCGGGAGGGTGACCAGCCTCAACCTGGCCGACAACGAGCTGGATGCCCTGCCTGACGGCGTCGCCGCCTGGACGTCCCTCACAGAGCTGTACCTGGACAGCAACCACCTCAGCGAACTACCCGACGTGGTCAACGCCTGGACCTCCCTCAAAGAGCTGCACCTGGACTACAACCAACTCGTGGCTCTGCCCGACGCCGTCGCCGCCTGGACCTGCCTCACGACCCTGTACCTGACCGACAACCAGCTCACCGCCCTACCCGACGCCGTCGCCGCCTGGACGTCCCTCACAGAGCTGTACCTGGAAAGTAATCACCTCACCGCCCTACCCGACGTGGTCGCCGCCTGGACCTGCCTCAGGACCCTGTACCTGACCGACAACCAGCTCACCGCCCTACCCGACGCCGTCGCCGCCTGGACCTCCCTCACCAACCTGTACCTGGAAAGTAATCACCTCACCGCCCTACCCGACGCCGTCACCGGGTGGATCTCCCTCACCGACCTTTATCTGGGAGAAAATCGGCTCACCGCCCTACCCGACGCTGTTGGCGCCTGGACTTCACTCACCAGCCTCTACCTGACCTACAACAGGCTCACGGCCCTGCCCCTTGCCGTCGCCGCCTGGACTTCCTTGACCCGGCTCGACGCGCAGCGCAACCAACTCACCGCCCTGCCCGAGACGGTTGGTGCGTGGACTGCTCTGACCCGGCTCGACGCGGACCACAATCAGCTCACCGCCCTGCCCGAGACGGTCGGTGCGTGGACTGCTCTGACCCGGCTCGACGCGGACCACAATCAGCTCGCCGCCCTGCCCGACGCGGTCGCCGCATGGACCTCCCTCACCGTTCTGTACCTCCAGGACAATCGGATCGACGCACTGCCCGACGCCATCTCCGGGTGGAGATCCCTCACGGACCTGTACCTGACCGGCAACCAACTCAGCGCATTACCCGACACCGTCAGCGGGTGGACCTCCCTTACCAGCCTGCACCTGCACCGAAATCTCCTCGACGCTCTACCCGACGCGGTATCCGCCTGGAGGTCCCTCACCACGTTGGACCTGTCCAATAACCGCCTCGGCACCTTGCCCGACGCCGCGGCCGCATGGACCTCCCTCCGCATGCTGGATTTGGAGACCAATCAGCTCAACGCCCTACCCAACGCGGCTGCATGGACTTCGTTGACCACTCTGGACCTGACCAACAACCGTCTCCGCGCCCTACCCGACGCCGTCGCCGCATGGACTCACCTCGACGAGCTGCACCTGGATGGCAACGAGCTGCGGTTCCTTCCCGAGGCACTCGGTCGCCTCCCGGAGCTCCGTGTGCTCGTCGTCGACCACAACCCACTGCCACCGGAGGTCCTCGCCGCCGAAGCGGAAGGCACACAACCACTGCTGGCGTTCCTCCGCGAGGTCGCCGCTGATGGCGTCGCGGTCTCCGAGGCGAAACTGCTGTTTGTCGGCGCCGGCGAAGCAGGGAAGAGCTCATTGCTCGGGGCGCTTCGAGATGAGCCCTGGAGGGACCGTCGGCAGACCCAGGGCATGGAGATCAAGTCACTCGTGGTCAGCCATGCTGGCCGTGCGATAACTCTGAACGGGTGGGACTTCGGGGGCCAGCAGGCGTACCAACCCGCACACCAGTTGTTCTTCAGCACACCAGCCGTGTACGTCGTGGTCTGGAAGCCACGTCCGGGTGTCGCGGCGGGAATGGTGGAGTCCTGGATCGCCATGATCGCCCACCGAGCCCCCGATGCGCGGGTTCTCGTGGTCGCCTCTCACGGCGGGCCGTCGTCACGGGCCGATGCCATCGACGAAGCCCACCTGAGGCAGCGCTTCGGCAGCCTGATCGTGGGTTTCTACGAGGTCGACAGCGCGATTTCGGATGACCGGCTGAAGGCACTACGGGAGGCGATCGCGGCTACGGCCGACGCGCTCCCGCACGTGCGCCGGACCTATCCCGCCAGCTGGCAGCGGACGATCGATGCGCTTGCCGACAGCCATCAGCAGGTGATTGATTACCGGGATTACGAGTCTGTGGCCGCAGCGCAGGGGCTTACCGCCTTCCAGGCGAGGACGCTGGCCAGTAACGCTCACCACCTGGGCAAGTGGATCTACTACGCGGACGACGACGCGTTGGCCTCCTTCGTGATCCTGCAACCGGACTGGCTCAACGTCGCGATCGCCGCCGTACTCGACAGTCGCGACGCGGTCGACGCCCTCGGGCTTGTTCCGCACCGCATGCTCGGCAGCTTGTGGGGTACCCCGCAGTCCGCTGGCGGCACGCCGTACACGAGAGAACAGCAGCGCCTGTTCCTCGCACTCATGGGTCGCTTCGAGCTGACCTACCAGGTCTCGTTCGACGCATCCCCGGAACCGGTGAGCCTCATCGCGCAACTCGTCCCCGCCGCCCAGCCGGACCTGCAGCAGGCATGGGTCGAGTTTCGCCCCGGCGACCGCGAGTCCCTGGAGGTGTGCCGAATTTCCGAAGGCCCCGCAGGTCGTGTGGTCATTCCCGACGCCCTGATGTACCGGCTCATCGTTCGACTGCACCATCAGCGCTACACGGAGCCCGACTCCTTGCAGGGCGTGCACTGGCAGCAGGGCATGGTGATCCAGAGCCGGTACGGCGCCCGAGCGCTGCTCACCGTCCGCACCGGGGTCGGTGTCCAGGTCCAGGTTCGCGGGCCGGACGCCGTCACCTATCTTCGACAGGTCACCGACGAGATCCGCTACTGCATCGAGAGGTTCTGGCCCGGCCTGACCACCGTCGCCCTGGTCGCCTGCCGCGAGGAGTGCGGCCTGTCCACGCCGGGCGCCGGATTGTTCGATGTCGACAAGCTCATCAAGCTGCGCGACGCGCACGGCCAGAGCATCGCGCAATGCCCGATATCGGGGTGCGACGCGTTCCCGGCAATCGACTCGCTGCTGGGCGGCTCACGAGCCGCCGACGACGCCCTCGTCGCACTGCAGGACGGGGTAGCCCTGGTGGGCAGGAATGTCCGCGGACTGAGTCAGCGGGTCACCGAGCTCAGTGACAGCCTCAAGGCCAATCTCGCAGGCGTGAACGCAAAGCTCAACGCGTTGATGTGGCAGCTCAACGACGAGGCCGCCGACGGGCCGCGGTTGTTCACCCTCATCCCCGTCGAGCCATCATTCCTCGCACCACAGTGGACAACCACGGTGATGAGGTTGACGCTCTACTGCGAGCACTCTCTTCAACCCGTTCATGTTCTTGAGCCCGGCCGGCCGGACGCCGGTGTCTACTCCGTTGACGTACCGCGCGAGTGGTGGACCAAAGCGGTTCCGCTCTTGCAGGCCACCACCATGCTCCTCAAGCCCCTCCTGGGCTTGGGCTTGGCCGAACTCAAACTCGACTTCAACGAAGAGCAGTGGAAGGCCATCGAAGAGCAGGTTTCGCTGGCGAGCGAGACACTGAACGTCGCCGCGGAGGCGGCAACCCACCTCTCCGCTCGCGACGAGAGCGCCGGCTTGGTCGAACGGACCACCAACCCGCCGACGTCCCTGGTCGTCGCGCAGGGCGCCGCCCTCCGGACACTGCACGTGATGCTGCGCGCCCAGGACGTCACCCTCGCCGACCTCCGGAAGGTTGTGCGCCCCGACGGCCGAATCCTCTGGATCCACCGTCAATTCGAACATCTCTACCACGGCGGGCTGCCCATCATCCCCTGACCCGGATCGAGGAACCGAGCACCCCCTCGTCCACGACCGAGCCTGCTGAGCCCCATGGCCAGCCCTGCGATCATCACATTGACGGGATCGGAGACTCTTGTGACATCGCCGGAACTGGCCCGGGCAGCAGAAGCGGTGGTCGTCGTCGCAGACGACGAAGGCCGGCCCTACGGGAGCGGCGTCTTCGTCGGGTCCGGTCTCGTGCTCACCTGTGCACACGTCGTGGTCCCAAACCGAGCCGGGTCGGCCCTCGTGACCTGGCGTGGCACGCCGCTGCCGGCCACCGTGCTGGCCTCGGAGCCAATGGGCGGCGGGAGCGGCCAATCAAGTCGTAACCTACCGGATCTGGCCCTGCTCCAGCTCAGGGACGCTACCGGGATCGATCACGCCATCCTGACGGTCAGCCAGGTCGAGCCGCCCGCGGGTTCTCAGCTCAACGTGTACGGCTACGTGCAAGGCATCTCCGTCGCCAGTCCGGAGTTGTGGGTCGGACGGCTCGAGCTGGAGGGGTCGACCGGCGACCTTCTTCGACTCCGCGGCGGCGAGCTCGGGCCCGGCATGTCCGGAGGCCCGGTCGTTGAACTCGAGACGGGTCACCTGGTCGGCGTGGTGAAGGCAGCCAATTCGAGATTCGGAGGCTTCGCGGTTCCGGGCCACCTGATCCGCGCCTTCCTCAGGCGATTCGGCGTGCAATCCGATCCGATCGAGGATCATGGCGAGACCGAAGATCCAGGCGATACGGCGCGGGAAGCAGCCCTTGGTCCTGCCGAGGAGCCGCCATCGTCGGTCCGCGCCGACATCGGCACCCGAGGCTTCACCGACGCTCCCGCCTCGGTGGACCAGCTCGGGCGCGGCGCCCTCGTCGACGTGCTCGTCGACCTCCTCTCGCCGAACGGCAGCAGGGCGGACTGGGCCAATGCGGCTGGCTGGCCCATCGAAGACACCGAGGAGGAACGGCCCGGGAAGTGGCCGGAGGACCACGAGGGTCCCCGCGTCATCGCCATCGACGGCCCCTGGGGCAGTGGCAAGACCACGATCATGCGGCTGATCCATGACCGGCTGAGGATGAACGCGAGCAACTGGAAGAGCAGTGACCGTGCGACCTGGTCGCGGCGACGCGGCTGGACCGAGTGGCAGCGCTCCCGGCGGTTGACAGCTCTCGGGGCCCACCGACTGCTGTCGGTGTGGCGGCGGTCGCAGCCCGGGTGGGACGAGAAGCCGCACGCCGAGCCAAAGCCGACTCGGCAGCGGCCGCCGATGGTGGCCCGTTTCGAACCATGGGCCCATCAGTCCAGCGAACAGTTATGGGCCGGCCTGACCAAGGTCATCACCCGAGCCGCAGTTTCCGCCATCTGCGGGAGTCCCGGAGCCGCACGCCGCTTCTGGTTCGCGCGGAACGCGGAACGCCTCGACGTAAGCCGCTTACGACGTCAGCTGTGGAAGGGCGTGGCATCTCCCCTGCTGCGGCTCTCCGCGATAGTCGCCACGGTGCCGGTTGTGGTTCAACTCCTTCGACCGGAGACCACAGCACGCGTCCTCGGAATGACACCGCTCGCCCTTGCCTGGCTTCTACCAGCCCTTGTCCTTACGCTGGGCCTGCTCCACACGGCCTGCCGATATCTGTTCGGTCGAGCTGCCGCGTTCCTGCCCGAGGAACTGTTCGAGGGCCCGGTCCTCAGCGGCGGTCTCGCCGTCGCCAGCCCTGATCCGAGCTTGCGGGACCCGCTCTACCACGCTCAGTCCGGCAGCCTCTACCTCGTTCAGCACGACGTCGCCTTGGTCCTCCATCACCTGCGGGAGTCCGGGCGCGAACTCGTCGTGTTCGTCGACGACCTCGATCGCTGCAATCCGCAGGCGGTGACTGAGGTGCTGCAGGCGATCAATCTGTTTCTGTCCGGCAATCTCGCGGGCTGTCGATTTGTGATCGGGCTGGACCTGGTGGCAGTCGCGGCGCAGGTCAACGAGGCATACGTGCACGTCAGCAGTGAGGCCCTGTGCCACGGGGACGACCCGACTCCCGGTTGGAGTTTCCTACGAAAGTTGATCCAACTCCCGGTAACCCTGCCTCGTCCGTCTGAGGAACGCGTCGAGGGATACCTGAACGACCTTCTCCGAACGGAACGCTTGTCCCCCGCCTCGGTCGCCGAGGTGCCTGAGAAGATTGGTACGTCGACGCCCCCCGCCCCCGCGGTAGAGGGCGGTACGTCGGCACCGGCCGAGCCCGCGCCGGGGCACGTCCAACGGGCCGCAATCCGGCGCGGCTATGTCGAGCGTGACGAGAAGGTCCGGCGCATACTGCTCGAACGGATACTCGCCGCCCCCGAGCCGTCCGGGCGGGAAAGCAAGCGCTTGGTGACGATCTGGCAGTTCTACGTGCGCCGAATGCTGCTCCAGAACCCTGACATGTCGTTAGCCGACATGGTCGCACTGTCGCAGCACCTGGTCCTCGTCGCCGAGGTGGTCGCGCGCTGGCCGGCCCTCGCGCGCCAACTGCGGACGATGCGCGACAACCACTGCGGCCTCCACCAGTTGGCTACGACGGCCGACAACTACCTGAAGTGGTCCCGGGTGGTCCGTGACCTTCGGCTCGATGAATCCGTGCATGCCAAGGCCCTCGAACAACTCCGACAGCTTCTCCTCAGCTACGACGGCATAGCGGTCGCGGACCTTTTCGAGCAGATTGAGACGGGGCAGCCCGTGCAGGCAGTGCTATGAGTTGGCCGCAGAATAGGGCGGTGACGAGCGTCGGGTCGGTCCGTACCTTCAGCGCGGACGAGGGTTGGGGTGTCATCGACGGGCCGGACGTGCCCGGCGGCTGCTGGGTGCACTTCTCCGCCATCGCCACCGACGGCTACCGGCAGTTGACGCCGGGGCAGCCTGTCTCCTTCCGCGCCGAGGCGGTGGGCCAGGACGGCTTCGCCTTTCGCGCGGCGAAGGTCTGGACGGGGGACGTCGAGCCGCCCGAGGCCCCCAAGCAGCACGGCACCTCGGTGGCCTACCACAGCACCTTGACTCTGACGTTCGACGACGACCCGACCTGACCCTCCGGCCGGAGTGACCGGATCCCACGGATCGCCGCACCGGATCCGGCCGAGCGCTCAACGAGCCCGTAGCCCGGCGATGGTCAGGTCCAGGACGCGTTCGCGTTGGGCCTCGTCGACGTACGAGACGGTGCTGACGCCCGAGATCATTCGCAGGATGTCGTCGATCGACGGCTCCGGGCGGGCGACGCCGGCTCGTTGCGCGCGTTCGAGCAGCGGGGTGCCGGCGTCGCGCATCGCCCGACGGCACGCCTGGAAGCTGTCGCTGGTGCGGTTGAGCGCGTCGGCGAAGGCGAGCTTGGTGCCGATGTAGTCGACGAAGCGGCGCAGCCAGGTGACGAGCGCTTCCCAGGGGTCGAGGTCGTCGAGCTCGGTGGCCACGCGGCACAGGGCTTCCACCTCTTCGCGGTGGACCTCTTCGACGAGGTCCTCGCGGGTGGGGAAGTTGCGGTACAAGGTCGCGATGCTCACCCCGGACCGCCGGGCGATCTCCTCGAGCGAGGCCTGCGCACCGTCCTCGGCGAACGCGTCCCGGGCCGTGGCGAGCAGCGCGTCGAAGTTGCGGCGGGCGTCCGCGCGTTTCGGTCGCCGCGACGTGGGGACGGTCACATGTCACCTTCCGTGTTGTTAAACGTAGGCAGCCTACGCTAAAAGTGTAGGGGCACTATCAGTTCTCATCCTACGTGCCCCGCACCCGAGGGAGTGAAGACCAATGTCCACCGACAAGATCGCCCTGGTCACAGGCGCCAACAAGGGCGTCGGCCTGGCCACCGCACGCCAGCTCGCCGAACGCGGTCACACCGTTCTCCTGGGCAGCCGTGACGCCGAGCGCGGCGCCGCAGCCGCCAAGGAACTCGCCGACGCCGGGTTGGCGGTCCGCCCGGTGCAGATCGATGTCACCGACGACGCGTCCGTCACGCGGGCGGCCGAGCTCGTCGAACGCGAGTACGGCCACCTCGACGCCCTGGTCAACAATGCCGGGATGCTCATCCGCAAGCCGGCCATCGAGGTCTCGGCCGACGACCTGCGCCCGGAGTTCGAGACGAACGTGTTCGGCACCGTACGGGTCATCCACGCCATGCTGCCCCTGCTGCGGAAGTCGCGAGCGCCGCGGATCGTCAACCTGGCCAGCGACTCCGCCATCTTCGCCAAGGCCACCGAGAAGGGCTCGATGTTCGCCCGCTCGCACGAGTCCTTCGCCTACTCCGCCTCGAAGACGGCGGTGAACATGCTGACCGTCAAGTACGCCAACGCCTTCCTCGACGACCCGGAGCTGGCACACATCAAGATCAATTCAGTGACACCGGGGTACGTCGCCACCGACCTGAACAACTTCCGCGGCGTGAAGAGCACGGACGAGGGTGCACGCGCATCGGTGTACTGGGCGACCGTCGACGACGACGGCGAGACCGGCGGTTTCTTCGACGACAACGGCCCGGTTCCCTGGTGACCCCGCGTCGACCCTGAACCTCAGGTCTTCCCGTTCCGCCCAACCGCCGCATCGCCCGACGGCGGGCGGATCCGGGCGAGGCCGTCGGCGAGACTGGCGAGCCACCGGTCGACCTCCACGACGTGCCGCACCGGGGCGCCGGGGCCCGCCCCACCGAGCAACGGGCCGATCCGGTCGAGTTCGTCGGAGCAACCGGTCGCAGGGGGCGTCGAGCCCGTCGGCCGGCCATGCCCGATCCGGTCGGCGAGATCGTCGTACGCCGAACGCAGTTGCCCGGCGGAGTCCCGCAGCAACGCCCCCGCCGCAGGCCAACCGGCGAGGCAGCCGGGTGGGTTGCGCCGCAGCAGCGACTCGGCGCCGGGCACCACACGGTGCCCGGCGCTCACAATGTCGTCCCAGTCCACCCGCTCGCCCGGCGGATCGTGCCGCTCCGAGTGGTACTGACAGTAGGACGAGTCGACGAGGATCATCCTCCGGTGGGCGCGGTCGAGGACCCGGTCGGGCGGAGCGCCGCCGAGCACCGCCTGAACGGCCTGCTCGATCGCGTCCCCGCTGGTCGCCAGATAGCGGGCGGCGTTCTGCCGCAGGTCGCGGCTCGCGCCGCGCGGCCAGATCGCCACCCCGACGAGCACACCGATCGACCCGCCGAGCAGGACGTCGACCAGGCGGGCCTCGGCGAGCCGCCATCCTTCGGGACTGAGCTGGACGAAGACGACCGTCAGCAGCAGGGTGAACAGCGCCTGCTGCCAGACCGGCCCCAACAGGGCCCCGACCCCGAAGGCCGACATCAGGGCGAAGGGCAGCGCGACGGCGTACACGATGGGGTCGTCGATGACCAGCACGAGCCCGCCGCTGACGACGGCGCCGGCGATCGTGCCCAGCACGGCGGGCCGCAGCGCCATGCGGGTGTCCGCGGCCGACGTGCGCAGAACGGTGAGGGTGGCCAGGAGTACCCAGAAGCCGTGGGTGAGCTCCAACGTCCCGGCGGCCACCCGGGCGAGGGCCAGCGCCACGGCCAGCCGCAGCGCACTGTGCAGGTGGGCCGAGCGGGGCACCAGGTGCGAGCGGAACTGCTGCCAGTACAGCGTCCACGAACCGTGCCGCGCGTACTCGAACAGCCCCGAGTCGGCGTCCGCACCGCCGAGCCGCGAGCCGGCGGCCACCCTGGCCCCGACGCCGAGGATCCGCACCTGGCCAGCCAGGGCCAACGCGGTGGCGTCCCGGCACAGTCGGGGTACGTCGTCCTGCACAGCCGGGTACGCCACCTCGGCCTGCCGGATCGCGCCGTCCAGGTCGTGAAGGTCGACCGGCGGTGCACCCGTTGACAGGCTTCGGCCAAAGGCACGGGTCGTGTCGGCGCGCTGTCGCAGCAGCCGCGCCGCGGCGAGGTCCGGGATCGGCTTCGGTGGGGTGTCCGCCGCCAGACGGTCCGCGTCGGCGAGCACCCCACGCAGCGCCGCCGCACAGATCCGTAGTGCCCGGTCACGGGCATCGGCCGCGGTCGGTGCCCAGGTCGGCGGGACCCGACGCAGTGCGAGCTCACCCACCGCGGCGTACGCCCGCTCACGCGTCGTGTCCCGACCACCGTGACCGCCGTGCGGGTCGGTCAGCGCGCTGGCCGTGGCATCGAGGAACGCCGCGACCCGGTCCGCCGCCTCGGCGAGGCGATGCCGATAGGAGACCGGCACCGGATCGGGCCAGAGGACCACCTCGGCCGCCGCGAGCAACCCGACGCCGAGCGTCACGCCAGCGAGCCGCACCGGCACGGCGCCCGGGAGGTACGGCGGGAACGACGCCAGGATGTAGAAGAGCTGGAACGCGCCGGCCAGCCCGACCAGGCGCGGATTACCCACCCCGGCGAACGCCACGACGAACCCGATGACCAGCATTCCGCCGGCCGCCGCCCAGGTGCTCCCCGCCAGCAACGAACCCGCGGTGACCAGGGCCCAGACCACCGGCAGTGCGGTGAGCAGGATCCGCGCCCGCTGGCGCGCCGGGCCGGGCAGTTGCGCGAAGACGCCGGCGGCCACCGTGCCGAACAGCGCGTACGTGGCGAGCACTGGGCTGCCGAGGCCGTAACGGCAGGTGTAGAAGACGACGCAGACGACGAGGGTCAGCCGTGCCGCGCGGCGCAGGACGGCGTACCCCGGGTCACGGCGACGAAGCCGGCCCAGGAGGCTGGTTCCGAGCACGCCTGGTCCCCCGGTTCGTCGCAGCGCCCTCCTCCCCGGCCCACCATTCTTCCCCGAGCCGGCGGGTTTCGCGGCCAATCGTGGGCCGCCGCCGGTTGGTGGAGGATGACGGGCATGCTTCGTTCGCCTCGCGCGCTCCTGCTGGACTTCGGTGGCGTCCTGGTCGACGCCCCACCGCAGCCTCCGGCCCCGCCCGAGGTGGTCCGTCGGTTCTCCCCGCTCGTGGCCGGATCGGTGTCCGACGAGCAGATCGCCGCCGATCTCCGCGAGGGCGGCCGAGACGTAGGGCGGCTACCGTCGCCCGATGGAGCGCGAGGAGCTGGTTCTTCTACTTGGTGATGACAGCCCGGTGCACACTGCGTGCCGTCAGGCCCTTGAACAGGGGGGCGCCTTCTCCGTCGACGACGATTTGATCCCCGCGAACATACTTGCGAGCACCCACCGGAGGCGGGAGGTTCACACGCGGGAACGGGCCATCCCGACTCTCGGGTTCGCGGCGGCCGTCGACACGCTCCTGGCCCTTGGGGAGCAGCCGCTACGGCTCGCCAGCGTGACCCAGCCGGACCCTCCGTACCATTTCCAACTGTTCCTGGCGGCGACCGGGACCTCGGTCCTCGCGTGCCTCGGTGTGGACCAACAGCATCAGACTCGCCGTTAGCGCTCCTGGGGCGGGACCACACAAGAGATCATTCTCGTGTTTGTTTGATGACCCTCGGTACGGTGTCGGGCATGGCATCGGGCCGGTGGGGCGCCTGGCGGCGGCGCGTGTGGTGGGTCGTCGTGCCGGCTGCGGTCGCGGGCTTCGCAGCCTGGGCGGCGCTGGTGGACGACAAGAAGGGCTGGACGGTGGTGTCCGCCGCTGTCGCGGGAGTGGTGGGGGCGTTCGGGCCGACGGTGGCTGATCGCGTTGCTGTGGCACGGGAGGCGCGGCAGCGGCGGGATGAGTCCATCCGGAGTGTCGTGTCGGCGGAGCTGCCCACATCGGTGGCGTGGCTGCTGCATCCCGGTCAGGCGGTCGTGGCCTTCTTCGGCCGGGGCTCGCTGCTTCAGGAGTTGGCAGCCTGGGCGGCTGACCGGGACGCGGTGGTGGTGAAGCTGCTGGTCGGCGCGGGTGGGGTGGGTAAGACGCGGTTGGCGCGGGAGTTCGCCGGCCGGTTGTCGGGCTGGCAGTGTCGGTGGATCCTGCCGGGTGCCGAGGCGGAGACGGCCAAGCTGATCGCGTCCGGGAGCCTGCCGGCGCGCTCACTGCTCGTGGTGGATTACGCGGAGACCCGGGACCGCGCTGGCGTGGCGGGGCTGCTGTGCGCGGCGCAGCAGGCGACCGGCGTGCGGGTGCTGTTGCTGGCGCGGGGCGCGGGCTTGTGGTGGGAGACGTTGTCAGCGGCGTACCCCCAGCAGGCGCATCTGGTGGATGCGCTGGCCGGGGCCGCGCAGGTGGTCGAGGTGTCGGCGCGGATCGAGGAACGCGACCCTGAGGAGATCGTCGCCGATGCCGTACGGGCGTTCGCCGAGCATCTGGGACGCCCGGTGCCGCCCTTGAGCAGCCCCCAGGGGTGGCCGACAGATACGCCGGTGCTGCGGTTGCACGCCGAAGCGCTGGTGACGGTTCTGCGCGGTGCCCACCGACATGGCCGGTACGACGTTCTGGGCGAGGTGCTGGGGCACGAGGCACGGTACTGGCGGTTCGCCGCCCGTCGGGCAGGTCTGGTCTCGGTTGACGATCCGGCGACAGATCTGGTGCTGCGGCAGGTGGTCGGGATCGCCGCGCTGGTCGGCGCGGACAATCCGGACGAGGTCGCGGGGATCGTGCGACGCACTCCGCTGGTGGCAGACGCCGATCAGGCTCGGGTGGCCGCGTACGTCAGATGGCTTGTCAGCCTGTACCCCTTGGACAGCTCCGGTGGGGCGGGGCTGGGCGTCGTGCAGCCGGATCTGCTGGCGGAGACGTTGGCGGTGCGGGTCCTGCGGGACTGCGTCCCTGCCGAGCAGGCCCGGGTGTTCGTCGGGCTGAGCGTCGGGCAGGCGGTACGGGTGCTGACGGTGCTGGGTCGGGCTCGGGCACACCAGGCTGACGCGGACGTGTTGATCGATACGGCGTTGGCGGCGGATGTGCCGCGGATGGTGGAGGCGGTCGTACAGATGGGGGTGCAGTTCCCGGGGGTGTTCACGGCCCGGGCGGTGCGGGTGCTCGCCGGCGTCGATGTCGATCTCGACTGGGCGCGACAGGTCGCCGAGACGATCCCGTATCCGTCGATGGAGTTGAGTCGGCTCGCGGTGGCCATGACCACCCGGATCGTGGCCGGGTTCGCGGCGGGCACCCCCGCGGCTGACCGAGCACGATGGAGCGCGACGCACTCGGTTCGACTGAGCGAGGTGGGGCGTCGGGCCGAGGCGTTGACCGCCAGCCAGGAGGCCGTCGACCTGAACAGGGATCTGGTCGCCGGTGACCGAGGCGCCCACCTGCCCAACCTGGCCATGTCCGTCAGCAACCACGCCCTGCGTCTGGGCGAGGTGGGCCGGCGAACCGAGGCGCTCGCCACCAGCCAACAGGCGGTCGACCTGTACGAGAACCTGGCCGCCGCCAACCGGGACAGCTATCTCCCCAGCTTCGCCACGGCGGTCAGCAACCACGCGATACGACTGAGCGAGGTGGGCCGGCGAACCGAGGCGCTCACCGCCAGCCAACAAGCCGTCGACCTGTACGGCGAGCTGACCGGCGCCGACCAGAACGCCTACCTCCCCAACCTGGCCATGTCCGTCAGCAACCACGCCCTGCGTCTGAGCGAGGTGGGCCGGCGAACCGAGGCGCTCGCCACCAGCCAACAAGCCGTCGGCCTGTACGAGAACCTGGCCGCCGCCAACCGGGACGCCTACCTCCCCAACCTGGCCATGTCCGTCAGCAACCACGCCCTGCGTCTGGGCGAGGTGGGCCGGCGAACCGAGGCGCTCGCCACCAGCCAACAAGCCGTCGATCTGTACGGGGAACTGAGCGCGGACAACCGGGACGCCTACCTCCCCAACCTCGCCACGGCGGTCAGCAACCACGCCATCCGGCTGAGCGAGGTGGGCCGACGAACCGACGCGCTCACGAGCAGCCAACAAGCCATCGACCTGTACGGGGAGCTGACCACCGACAACCGCGACGCCCACCTCCCCGACTTCGCCACCGCGGTCAGCAATCACGCCATCCGGCTGGCCGAGGTGGGGCGACGGACCGAAGCGCTCGCCACGAGCCAGGAAGCAGTCGACCTGTATGGGGAGCTGACCACCGACAACCGGGACGCGTACCTTCCCAACCTCGCCACCGCCGTCACCAACCACGCGTTCCGGCTGGCCGAGGTCGGGCAGCGGACCGACGCGCTCACCACCAGCCAGCAAGCCGTCGACCTGTGCGAGGACCTGGTCGCCGTCAACCGCAGCGCCTACCTCTCCAGCCTGGCGATGGCGGTCAACAGCCACGCGATCCGGCTGGCCGAGGTCGGGCAGCGGACCGACGCGCTCACCACCAGCCAGAGAGCGGTCGACCTGTTCGGCGAACTGACCGCCGCCAATCGAGACGCCCACCTCCCCGACCTGGCTGCGACGGTCAGCAACCACGCCGTCCGGCTCGCCGAGACCGGACGCTGGGCCGACGCACTGACGGCCAGCCAGGAGGCCGTCGACCTGTACCGAAACCTGGCTACCGCCAACCGGGACGCGTACCTGGCGAACCTCGCCACGGCGGTCAGCAACCACGCGCTCCGCCTGAGCGACGTGGGCCGGCACGCCGACGCGTTCGCCACCAGTCAGGAAGCCGTCGAGCTGTACGAGATCCTGGTCGCCACCAACCGGGACGCCTACCTCCCCGACTTCGCCACGGCGGTCAGCAACCACGCGCTCCGCCTGAGCGACGTGGGCCGGCACGCCGACGCGCTCACCACCAGCCAGGAAGCCGTCGACCTGTACGAAACTCTGGTTGCCGGCAACCGGGACGCCTACCTCCCCAACCTCGCCACGGCGATCGACAACCACGCGAATCGGCTGGCGGAGGCAGGGCAGGCGCCCGAGGCGGTGGCAGCCGTCCAGAAGGCCGTCGACCTGCGTCGGGAGTTGGCGGCCGCCAACCGCGGCGCGTACCTTCCCGATCTGGCGAGGTCGCTGCGCAACGTCGGCTCCGTCGCGCTCAGCGTCGGCAGCATCACCGCGCAGGTCATCGACCTGACCGCCGAGGGCGTCCGATACTTCGAGCAGCTGGCCGCCGTCGAACCGCAGGCCTTCGACCAACAGCGCCAAGCGGCACAAGAGACCTTGGTACGCCTACGCGACGCTGCCACCGGCAGCGCGGAGCCGGACGTCCTCGGCGCGGCCGGGAGCTGAAACCGACCTATACCATCGTGCGACAGCGCTGACGTCGGCCATGTCGGCACGGTGGATGAGGATCGAGGGACCAGTGCTCACCGTAGGATCGGCGGACACCGTCGCGGTGCCCGAGGGTGAGCGATTCGGGTTCTGGCACGACCTGGTGGCACGTGAGTCGGTCCCGATGCGGATCCACAGTGCGCACGCAGGAGACTTCCGCGCTCGGGCGGAGGTCATAAGCCTGGGCGAGGTGGTGCTGTCGTTGTGGCAGTACCCATCCCTGGACATGCAGCGGACCGGCAAGTTCATCCGCCGGAGCGACCCGGAGATGTATCAGTTCGCGCTGCCATTGTCCGGGCACGGTGGGTTGGAGCAGGAGCGGCGGGAGAACTGGTTCGGGCCGGGGCACTTCGCCGTCGTCGACACGTCCCGCCCGCACCAGTCGACGCATCGAGGGCGGACGCAGCACGAAAGCCTGCTGACCACCCTGACGATCCTGATCCCGCACCACCTCGTACCGCTGCATCCCAACAAGATCGCGCAGGTCCTCGGCACCAACATTCCCGCCACCGAGGGCATGGGCGTGCTGCTCAGCCAGTTCGCGCACCAGATCATGACCCACCCCGAGCAGTACGAGGACAGCGACGCCCCACTCCTGGGCACCGTCGCGCGAAACCTGATATCCGCGACGCTTGCCCAGCGTCTGGACGTCACCGACGCTCTACCGATTGAGGTACGCGGTCACAGCCTGCGCGTACGGGTCAAGGCGTTCATCGAGGAGCACCTCGGCGACCCGGACCTCTCGCCGAGTGTTGTCGCAGCCGCACACCACGTCTCGCTCCGCAGCCTGCATCGAGCGTTCGAGGCCGAACACCAGACAGTCGCGGAGCTCATCCGGACGAAGCGCTTGGAACGCTGCGCACACGACCTGCGCGATCCCCTGCAACGAACACTGCCCATCTACCGCATCGCCGCCCGCTGGGGTTTCCCCGCCCAGGCCCACTTCAGCAGGGTCTTCGCGGCCACGTTCGGAGTGTCACCGCAAGCCTTCCGCGACGATCCCCACGCTCGGCCGGGGCTTCGACCTAGGCGAAAGCCATGAAGAGACCCACCAACGCGGCGACGGCACTGAGCCCACCGACCAGGTAGAGCCACCCGGCGTTGAGCCCGACCCCCTTGCCCTCAAGCTTGTCCAACCGGCTGGCCAGAGAGGCGACATGCCCGGCATGACTGTCCCGCACCACCTCGAACTCGACCCTGGCGATGAACGTCTTGGTCTGGTCAGAGAGCGTCTGCCGGAACTCGTTGACGCTCTCGAATCGTTTCTCGGTGGCGATCTCCGCCTTCGTCACCGCCCTGTCGGCCGCCGAGAGGGCCAGCCCAACCTGCGCAGCCTGTGCGTCGATCTTGGTGTTGACGTTCGCCAACTTGGCCTCGGTCAGCCGCTCGAGCTCGTTGAGCCGCTGCTCCATCCACCGCTCCAACGCCTGACGCGGATCATCGGCCGGGCCGGCGTTCCTCGGCCTTGCCTGTCTTCGGTCCATTGGCCACATCTCCTCCCCCTTCCGGCGCCGCCACGGCCTCACCCGTCGAGCATCACCACCACCGACGGGTGAGCAGCAGTGGCAGACTCATCGATGCGGTGCCACCCGGAAGGTGCACTCGCGCTTAGGTCAGCAATGGAACGAAAACGTCCACGCCACGACGCTGAGGCAAGCCCACCATAAGCCGGGCAGGGAACATAAGACCAGGTCAGAGCCCATATGCGACACCAGCGGCCCGAGCGCCGGCACCACGCTGAGGTGGTGCCGGCGTCCCGCGCGGCGATATCGATCCACCGATCAGGTGACGTTGCGGATGTGGCCGCCGTCGACGCGGATGTTGGCACCGCTGATGTAGCCGGTCAGCGGACTGGCGAGGAAGGCGACCGCGGTCGCGATCTCGTCCGGCCGACCGAGGCGCTCGATGTCGTTGGGCACCAGCTCGTTCGTCGCGTCCTTCTCGATCTGCTCCCAGGTCTCGCCCCAGCCCCGGGCGGGGGCGATCTCGGTCAGCAGGTCCTTGACGGCCTCGACGAGGATCGCGCCCGGCGCGACGATGTTGGAGGTCACGCCCGTGCCCCTGAGTTCACGGGCGAGCGAGACCGCCAGGTTGTGTCGGGCGGCGAGCGTGGCGTTGTACTGCGGGTGCTGGAACAACGGCTGGGTCGCGAGGCCACCACCGATGGTGATGACGCGCCCCCAGCCACGCTCACGCATGGCCGGCACGAGCCGCTGGATCATCCGTACACCGGAAATGACGTTGCCCTCGTAGGTCTCGCGCCAGGTGTCCGGCGTGGCGTCGGTCCACGAGAGGTGCTTGTAGGCACCGGCGTTGTTGACCAGAATGTCGACGGGACCGCCGGCCAGCGCCGCCGTGACCACCGCCTCCGCACCCTCGTCGGTCGTCAGGTCACCAAGCGCGATGTCCGCTTTCTCACCGTCTGCACGGATCGCCTCGGCCACCGCCGTGGCACGCTTCTCATCCCGGCCGTGCACGACCACCTGGGCGCCTTCGGCGGCGAGCAGTCGCACCATCGCCTCGCCGAGGCCGGAGCTCGAGCCGGTCACCAGGGCACGCTTGCCGGTCAGTTGCAGGTCCATGGGATTCCCCAATCCTCTTGCCATCAGGCTGCTATGTCTACGACTGTAGACACGCTGGAACGAAGTAGTCTACACTCGTAGACGTGACGGCAGACACAGACGAATCCGGTACGGCCCCACGACGGCGCGACGCCAGCGCCACCCGCGAGGCGATCCTCAACTCAGCGGTGGAGGCGTTCACCCGCCTGGGCTATGACGGCGCCGGGGTGCGCGAGGTCGCCGGAGGCGCCGGGGTGACCGCGATGCTGGTAAACCGCTACTTCGGTTCCAAGGAGCAACTGTTCGCCGAGGCGGTCGACCGATCGTTCGCACCCCGCACCGTCGTCAGCGACGACCCGAGCGAGTTGAGCGCACAGACGGCAACCACCCTGGCTGCCCGGACCGCGCCGGACGCCAACGACCTGGACCCGTTTCTGTTGATGTTGCGATCCGCAGCCAATCCGCGAGCTGCCGAGATCATTCGTGCGGGCATCGAGAAGCACGTGGGACGGCGCCTGGCCGACACCCTGCCCGGGCCGCACGCCGCACCACGCGGGGAGTTGCTGCTGGCCCTGATCGCCGGGGTGTGGCTGATGCGCAAGGTCGTCGCGACCCCGGCGCTCAGCGGCATGAGCCAGGCCGATTTGACGCGACAACTGCAAGATCTGATCGAGGTCCTCGTCGACACGCCTCCGGCCAGCAGTGGCGACGACGATGCCTCAGACGGGATCAAATCCCTTTGACGGCACGTCGGGCAGGCCGACCATCGTCGCGCTCCGCTCCCACAACAAGCGGGCCAGTCGGTCGTCCTCCGCCTGCGGATTGAGACGCCGCGCGGGCTTCCGCCCCTCGTAGTACCGGCCGGAGACCCAATCAGCGCCCGCTGTTCCCTCGGCGAGCCACACCATCGGGTCGGCGCCCTTCGTCGCTGACGTGAGGAAGAGTCTTCCCAACGGATTGCCGTACACGAATCGCATGGCGCTTGTGGTGTCCGACGCGAAGCTGGTCGCGACCGCGCCCGGGTGGAACGCGGCCGACGAGAGACCCCGCTCGCGGAAACGTGCGTGCAGCTCGCGGGTGAACAGGATGTTCATGAGTTTGGTGTCGCCGTAAGCCTTGTTGGGCGACACCTTGCGGCCGTTGTCCAGGTCGTCGATGTCGAGGTTGCCGAAGAGGCGCGCACCGACACTCGAGGTCTGGATCACGGACGCCTGGCTGCGGATCAGCGTGCCGAGGAGCAGATTGGTGAGCAGGAACGGCGCCAAATGATTGACCTGCAAGGTCTGCTCGAAGCCGTCGACGGTGCGCTCCGGCTGGCCGAACACCCCGCCGGCGTTGTTCACCAGCACATCGATACGCGGATGGGCCGCGGCGAGGGTGTCAGCGAGGCTCCGCACCTCGTGGAGGCGGCTGAAGTCCGCGACGTGGTGGGAGCTGCCGATCTCCGCCGCCACCGACCGGGTCTTCTCCGGTGAACGGCCGACGACGACAACGGTGTGACCGTCCGCGTGCAGGCGTCGGGCCGCGGCCGCGCCGATGCCGTCGCTGGCACCGGTGATGACGATCGTCTTGGGCATGGTTGTACTCCAGGGCAGTTGCTCGCGGATGTACCCGGTGCGGTCAGCGCCGGATCGGCGTGGTGTCGTCGGCTGCGCGCGTCGTCCAACTCGCGAGCAATCGCAGGGCGTCCGCCGAAGCGGAGCCGGGGTCGGCGGTCATGATTCCCAGCATCTGTTCGGGATCATCGGCCAGCACGAGGGCCTCGTCATTGAGCGCCAAGCCGTGGGCGCTGAGATCGACCGGAACGTCGTCCATGTCCGCAACGGTAGCCGAGCCGGTGGACGCCCAGGAGTCATGAGAGGGGTATTGCCAGGCCCCCTCGGGCTCAAAGGACGATACCCACAACTCCGGTCAGAGGGATTCGCCGTGCTCGGCATAGGCAGCAATTCGGCTGTGGCGAGCTGCTAGGGCGACACGGATTCTGCGAACAAGCCGGGACACCGTGTATTGCTCCAACGCGTCCGCCGCCACGTAACGCCACTCGTCGAGTTCTCCGTCGGCGAATCGGACAGCACGTTCCTGCTCGGCAGTGAGAGATCCGGCGTCGAAGATGAACAGGAGCTTGTCGCCCTCGCCCTCTGCCGGCGCCCAGTCGACGACCAGCATGGGGCCGACCGAGATCTCGAGCCCCAGCTCTTCCTCGATCTCGCGAATGCAGGCTGCACGGGGAGACTCGCCAGGCTCGACGTAGCCGCCGGGGATTTCCCAGTGGTCCTTGTAGCTCGGGCGTACGAGAAGCACGTGACCCTCGTCGTTGAAGAACAGGGCCCCCGCGGCGACGCGTGGGGTCGCCACGGGTGGCATCTCGGTGGGCGTCACGTTGGAAGCCTAGATGCAGCACTGGACCGGGGATGGCCACCTCAGTTTGGCTCTTTAGGACGGCCACCTTCGCGTGATCGACTCGGTGTCGGCGATATCGCGGTATCCCACGAGGGCCGATGCCCCGATTTCGGCGACCTCGAGTCGATCACGCCCGATATATGGCTGGCCGGCTCAGGGTGAAGCCGGGATCTCGCTGATTTTCCGCAGGATCCCGGCTCATTGTCCTGACTCGCGGGGTCAGGCCGGAGTGGCTGCCTTCTCGTCCTCGGACCGTCGCGGCTCGTCCTCGCTCGAGTCGTCGTGCTCGTCCACCATCGTCGCCTCGTCGAACGGGTCGTCGCCGCGCAGCACTCCCGCGGCCCGCTCCCGGTCGAACTCCCCGGTCCACGTCCCCACCAGCACGGTGGCCACGGCATTACCCGCGAAGTTCGTCAACGCGCGAGCCTCCGACATAAAGCGGTCGATACCGACGATCAGGCCAACCCCGTCCGCCAGCTCCGGTCGGTGCGACTGCAACCCGCCAGCGAGCGTGGCCAGCCCGGCACCGGTGACCCCGGCAGCACCCTTCGACGCGATGATCATGAAGAGCAGCAGCGACACCTGCTCACCGATGGACAGCGGGTTGCCCAGCGCGTCCGCGATGAACAGCGACGCCATCGTCAGGTAGATGGCCGTGCCGTCCAGGTTGAACGAGTAACCGGTCGGCACCGTGATGCCCACGACCGGCTTGCTCACTCCGAAGTGTTCCATCTTCGCGATGAGGCGCGGCAGCGCCGACTCGGACGACGAGGTGGACAGGATCAGCAGGAACTCGCGGCCCAGGTAGCGCAGCAGGCTGAAGATCGAGATCCGGGCCACGAGCCAGAGCAGCGCGCCCAGGATCACCAGTACGAAGATCAGACAGGTGAGGTAGAAGCCGAGCATGATCTGGGCGAGGCTCTTGAGTGCGTCCACGCCGGTCGCGCCGACCAGGGCTGCCATCGCGCCGAACGCGCCGATCGGCGCCAGCCACATGATCATGGCGAGCACCTTGAACACCACCCGCTGGATCAGCGCGACGGCGTTCAGCACCGGCTCACCGCGCCGGCCCAGGGACTGCACGGCGAAGCCGACCAGCACCGCCACCAGCAGCGTCTGGAGCACCTGCCCCTGGGTGAGCGCCGAGACCAGGGTGGTCGGGATGATCCCGAGCAGGAACTCGGTGGTGTCGCCGCTCGCGGTGCCGGCAGCCTCCTTGCCCGCGCCGGCGAGGTCCTGACCCAGGTCGAGGCCCGAGCCGGGGTGGATGATGTTGCCGACGACCAGGCCGATGGCGAGCGCGACGGTCGACATGATGAGGAAGTAGCCGAGGGCGAGGCCGCCGACCTTGCCGACCTTCGCGGCCTGCCGCACGGAGCCGACGCCCAGCACGATCGTGCAGAAGATGACCGGGCTGATCATCATCTTGATCAGGTTGACGAAGCCCGTGCCGATCGGCTTGAGCTCCTTGCCGAACTCGGGGGCGGCGAGGCCGACCGCGATGCCGGCCAGCACGGCCACGATGACGGCCAGGTAGAGGTAACGGGTACGGTCCCGTCGGACCGGCGGCGCCGGTGCGGTGGCGGAAGCGGTGGTGTCCATGCCGACAATGTGAATCGCCTCTCACCGGTTGACAGCCTTGCGGTCATTCTGTTCACCGCGGAGGCAGCAACGGCAGCGGCGCAAGAGGAGGTGGTGGAGGTGGCCCGACGACAGTGGAGCATCGCGGGGCAACTGTTCGCCCTCCAGGCGGTGGTGGTGACGCTGCTGGTGCTGGCCGGCGCGGCGGGCGCCTTCTGGCTGGCCCGCAGCGACACCCGGCAGGCCGCCCAGGAGGAGGTGCTCGCGGTCGCGCAGACCGTGGCCGGCTCCCCCGACGTCCGCGCCGCCCTCGCGACCGCCGACCCGGCCAGCGCCCTTCAGCCGTACGCCGAATCGACCCGGCATGCGACGGGCACCGACTTCGTGGTGGTGATGGCCCCCGACCGGACCCGCTTCTCGCACCCGACCCAGGACCAGATCGGCCAGCCGTTCGTCGGGGAGATCGGGCCGGCGCTGGCCGGCCATCCGTTCACCACCACCAACGTCGGCACGCTCGGCGAGTCGGTGCGCGCGGTTGTTCCGGTGTACGACGACCAGCGGCGCATCATCGGCCTGGTCTCGGTGGGCATCACCACCCGGAACATCAACCGCAAACTCCTCGGCCAGTTGCCGGTGCTGCTGGGCGTGGCCGCACCGGCGCTCGCCCTCGCCGCGACCGGCTCGTGGCTGCTCAGCCGCCGGCTGCGTCGGCAGACGCACGGTCTCGGGCCAGCCCAGATGACCCGCATGTACGAGTACTACGACGCGGTCCTGCACTCGGTGCGCGAGGGTCTGGTGGTGCTGACCACCGACCGGCGGGTGGCGCTGATCAATGACGAGGGCCGCCGGCTGTTGGGGCTCGACGCGGACACGCCGGTGACCGACCAGCCGGTGGCCGGCATCGACCTGCCGCCCGCGGTGGCCGAGTTGCTCGGCGACGGGCGGGACGCGCTCGACGAGCCGGTCCTCACCGGCGACCGGGTGCTGGTGGCCAACCAACGGACGACCCGCTTCGAGGGTGCGGTCCTCGGCACGGTGTTGACCCTGCGCGACCAGACCGAGCTGCGCGCCCTGGCCAGCGAACTGGACTCGGTACGCGCGCTCACCGAAGCGTTGCAGGCGCAGACCCACGAGTCGGCCAACCGGCTGCACACCGTGCTGACCCTCGTGGAGTTGGGCCGCCCCGACGAGGCCGTCCAACTCGGCACCCGGGACCTGGTCGTCGCCCAGCAGTTGACCGACCGGGTGGTCGGCGCGGTGACCGAGCCGGCGTTGGCCGCGCTGCTGCTGGGCAAGTCGGCGCAGGCCGGCGGACGTGGGGTGGACCTGGTGATCGAGCCCGACTGCCGGTTCGACGACAGCCCGCTGCCGACCAACGACCTGCTCACCGTGGTCGGCAACCTGATCGACAACGCCCTCGAAGCGGTGGCCGGCACGCCGGCGCCCCGCCGGGTACGGGTCTTCGTGGGCACAGTCGACGACGAGTTGGTGGTACGGGTCGGCGACAGTGGCCCCGGCCTGGCCCCAGATCGGGTGGCGGACGCGTTCCGGCGTGGCTGGTCCACGAAGAGCACCGGCCGAGGGCTCGGCCTCGCGCTGATCGGGCAGGTGGTCCGCCGGCACGGGGGCCGCTCCGAGGTGGGCCGCTCCGACGACGGCGGGAGCCTGTTCACCGTGCACCTGCCCGTCGGCGGAGCACGGGCATGACCGACATCCGCGTGCTGGTCGTCGAGGACGAGCCGCTGCTGGCGGAGGCGCACACGGCGTACACCGAACGGGTTCCCGGCTTTGTGGTGGTCGGGGTGGCGCACACGGCGCGGGCGGCCATGGCGGCGCTGCGCGCGAACGACGGCGGCGACGTGGACCTCGTACTCCTCGATTTTCGACTGCCCGACCTGCACGGCCTGGACGTCTGCCGGGCGCTGCGCGCGGCGGGCAGCAGCGTCGACGTGCTCGCGGTGACCTCCGCCCGGGACCTGGCGGTGGTCCGCACCGCGGTCTCCCTCGGGGTGACCCACTACCTGCTCAAGCCGTTCACGTTCGCCGCGTTCCGCGACAAGTTGGAGCGGTACGCCGACTACCGCCGGCAGGCCCTCGCCGACGGTCAGGTGGCCGCCCAGCACGAGGTGGACCAGATGTTCGCCACCCTGCGCGGCGCGGCCGGGCACAGCCTGCCCAAGGGGCTCGACGCGCAGACCCTCAACCGGGTACGCGACGCGCTCACCGACGGGTCCCGCGAGGGTGCAGGGCTGTCCGCGACCGAGGTGAGCGCGCGTACCGGCATCTCCCGCGTAACCGCTCGTCGCTACCTCGAATACCTGGTGACCATCGACCGGGCAGCGCGCCGACCCCGCTACGGCACCCCCGGCCGCCCCGAGGTCGAATACCGACCACGGTGACCCGCCGCCCGACCGATCGGCCGGGTCGCGAGGGCCGGACATGGCGCCCGCCGCGCCCCGCGACTCATGATCAACACGCGATTAGCGTTATCGGGCTGTCCCGCTCGACGAGACACCCCGATTTCACCGACGTCGTGTCGATCACGCTGCGCGCCCCGCCCGGACGTCCCCCGCACCCCGCGCCGCACGCGCCCGCGCCCCGCGCCGCACGCGCCCGCGCCCCGCGCCGCACGCGCCCGCGCCC
>NZ_JBAKHW010000046.1:0-30495 GCF_036906815.1 Micromonospora sp. CPCC 205539
GGGGCGCGGCGGGCGGCCGGGGCGTGGCGGGCGGCCGGGGCGTGGCGGGCGGCCGGGCGGGCGCCGCGGTCGCGGCGTTGGCCCGGCGACACGGTGACACCGCCATCGAGTTCGGCCACTGGCACGGCGACTGGGTCCCGTGGAACCTGGGCCTCAACGCCGGCCGGCTGGTCGCGTGGGACTGGGAGCACAGCGGCCCCGACGTGCCGGTCGGCTTCGACCTGGCACACGACGCCTTCCAGCGTGCTCTGGTGCTGCGCGGGGAGCCGGCCGCAACCGCTGCGGCGGCGGTCGACGGGCACCTGGACCAGCACGGTGAGCGGCTCGGCCTGGGCCCGGCGCAGCGCCGGCTGGTGGCCGACGCGTACCTGGTGGAGATGTGGCTGCGGACCTGGCGACTGGCGGACGCCGGCGCGGGTTGGAACGCGGCGCTGCATCCCGCGCTGTTGAACGTCATCGAGAAACGACATAGCGGCTGATCCGGAGGAATCGCGACGCCCGGAGTGCGCCGCAGAGTGACGACGAAGACGCAGGTCGTGACGACGGTCGATGGACCGCCGTCGGCCCGCAGGCCCGAACGTCCCGTCCAGAGATTGACGGATCGCCCGGTCGCGCTCTTCAGCGGCCGGGGAACGTGTGATCTGCTTCTGCGTGGCGTGGATCGAAATTCCAAGCGAACTTGTGGGGAGTCGCGCGGACATGAACATCGACGATGGCGAGCCGCCCGTACTGCTGCTGGTCGGTTCCAGCGGCGGCCACCTGGCCCAACTGCTCGCTCTGAAGCCCTGGTACGACCGCTGGCGGCGCTGCTGGGTCACCTTCGACACGCCGGAGGCGGTGTCACTGCTGGCCGGCGAGGACGTGGTGCCCGCGCACCATCCGACCACCCGTAACGTGCCGAACCTGCTGCGCAACGCGCTGCTGGCCTGGCGGGTGCTGCGGGATCGACGGGTCGCCGCGGTGGTCACCACCGGCGCCGGTGTGGCCGTGCCGTTCGTGGTGCTGGCCCGGCTGCGCCGGATTCCGACCGTCTACATCGAGGTGTACGACCGGATCGACACTCCGACGCTGACCGCCCGGCTCTGCCGGCCGTTCCTGTCCGCGATGCTCGTGCAGTGGGACGAGCAGCGCCGGCAGTACCCGGAGGCGACCGTCGTGGGGACGCTGCTGTGACCGGCGAGAGCGGGACCACCCGCCTGCCGCGGCAACGCGACACCACGCCGACCGCCCAGGTTCGGCTGCTGGTCGCCGTCGGCACCGACAAACATCCCTTCGACCGACTCGTCGACTGGCTGGCGCAGTGGCACGCGCAGGCCGCCGACCCGGTCCGGCTGACCGTTCAGCACGGGCACACCCCGGCGCCGGGCGTGCCGGGTGGGGTGCCGTTCCTCGGCCACGACGCCCTGCAGCAGGCGATGGCCGACGCCGACCTGGTGGTCTGCCATGGCGGTCCGGCGACCATCCTGGAGGCGCGCCGGCACGGCCACCTGCCGATCGTGGTGCCCCGCGACCCGGCGCGCGGCGAGCACGTCGACGACCACCAGCAGCTCTTCGCCCGCCGGCTGGGCGCCGCCGGGCTGGTGGCGCTCTGTGAGACCCGGGAGGCGTTGCACCACGCGCTGGCCACCGGGCTGGCCGACCTGTCCCGGTACGCGGTGGCCGCCGATCCGCACGCGCACGAGGCGCGGCGGGCGGCGGTGGACCGGGTCGGGCAGATCGTGGAGGAGTTGGTGGACCGGGCGACCCGGCGTCCACCCCGATGGCGGGCCTGGGCGCGGCCCGACCGCGGTGCGAAGGAGACCCGATGACCCGGCAGCCGAGTGTCAGCGTCGTGGTGCCCACCCGGGACCGCCCGGAGCTGCTGCGCGCCGCGGTGCGGGCGATCCTGGCCCAGGAGTACCCGGGCACAATCGAGGTCGTCGTGGTGTTCGACCAGTCCACGCCGGACGGATCGCTTGCCGAGCTGGCCGAGCAGGCCGGCCCGGACCGCGTCGTGCGGGTCATCGGCAACGGGCGTACGCCGGGGTTGGCCGGGGCACGCAACAGCGGCACGGTGGCCGCCGAGGGTGAGCTGGTCGCGTTCTGCGACGACGACGACGAGTGGTTGCCCGGCAAGCTGGCCGCGCAGGTCGACGCGCTGGCCGACGCGCCGGAGGCCGAGTTCGTCTGCTGCGGCATCCGGGTCAGCTACGACGGGCACACCGTCGACCGGGTGCTCGAAAAGGACCGGATCACCCTGGACGACCTGCTGCGGGACCGGCTCACGGAGCTGCACCCGTCCACCTTCCTGATCCGCGCCTCCGCGCTGCGCAGCGGGTTCGGGCTGGTCGACGAGGAGATCCCGGGCAGCTACGCCGAGGACTACGAGTTTCTGCTGCGGGCCGCGCGTGGTGCGCCACTGATCAACCTGCGCACCCCGTCGGTGCTGGTCCGCTGGCACAAGCGCTCGTACTTCGCGCAGCGCTGGGACACCATCTCCGAGGCGTTGCAGTGGCTCCTGCTGCGCTACCCGGAGTTCGCCGGCCAGCCGGCCGGGGAGGCGCGGGTGTCCGGGCAGATCGCGTTCGCCCAGGCCGCGTCCGGCGACCGCCGGGGCGCGCTGCGCTGGGCCCGGCGCACGCTGCGGCGCAACCCCCGCGAGCCGCGCGCCTACCTGGCGCTCGCGGTGGCCGGCCGGGTGGTCCGGGCCGACGCCGTGGTACGCACCCTGCACAAACGCGGCCGGGGGATCTGAGTTGCCGCCGGCGCCCGGTCGTCCGACCGGGTGCCGGCGTCCGCAGGGCGGGACGCGGTGGGCAGCGCACGGCGCCGATGGCTCGCCGTGACAGACTGATCGCTGTGTTGCGCTGGTTGACTGCAGGTGAATCGCACGGTCCCGCCCTCGTCGCGTTGCTGGAGGGGGTGCCCGCCGGCATCGAGGTGAACACCACCGAGATCGCTGGCGAGCTGGCCCGGCGGCGGCTGGGCTATGGCCGAGGCGCCCGGATGGCGTTCGAGCAGGACGAGGTCGAGGTGATCGGCGGCCTGCGGCACGGCGTCACCCTGGGCAGCCCGGTGGCGATCCGGGTTGGCAACTCCGAGTGGCCCAAGTGGCGCACGGTGATGGCCGCCGACCCGGTGGACCCCGATGAGCTGGCCCAACAGGCCCGCAACGCACCGTTGACCCGCCCCCGGCCGGGCCACGCCGACCTGGCCGGCATGCAGAAGTACGGCCACACGGACGCCCGACCGATCCTGGAGCGGGCCAGCGCGCGGGAGACCGCCGCCCGGGTTGCCGTCGGCACGGTCGCCAAGGCCCTGATCCGTCAGGCGCTCGGCATCGAGATCGTCTCGCACGTCGTCGAGCTGGGCCCGGTGGCCGTGAAGCCCGGGTTGCGCCCGCGCCCGGAGGACACCGCCCGGATCGACGCCGACCCGCTGCGCTGCCTCGACCCCGAGGCCAGCGCCCGGATGGTCGCCGAGGTCGATGCTGCGAAAAAGGCCGCCGACACGCTCGGGGGCGTGGTCGAGGTGCTGGCGTACGGGGTGCCGCCGGGGCTGGGCAGCCACGTGCAGTGGGACCGCAAGCTCGACGCCCGGCTGGCCACCGCGCTGATGTCGATCCAGGCGATCAAGGGTGTGGAGATCGGCGACGGCTGGCAGCAGGCCCGGTCCCGTGGCTCCGAGGCGCACGACGAGATCATCCCGTCGGCCACCGGCGTCCGCCGGGTCACCGATCGGGCCGGCGGGCTCGAGGGTGGCATCACCACCGGTGAGCCGCTGCGGGTTCGTGCCGCGATGAAGCCGATCTCGTCGCTGAACCGGGCCCTGGCCACGGTGGACGTCACCACCGGCGAGCCGGCCACCGCGATCAACCAGCGCTCGGACGTCTGCGCGGTGCCCGCCGCGGCAGTGGTCGCCGAGGCGATGGTCGCGCTGGTGCTGGCCGAGGCGGCCACCGAGAAGTTCGGCGGGGACTCGGTCGCCGAGATCCGCCGCAACCTGGCCGGCTACCTCGACGCGCTGGTCATCCGCTGATGGCCCCGGTCGTCGTGCTGGTCGGTGCTCCGGGGTGCGGCAAGACCACCGTCGGGGAGGCGCTCGCCGCCGTCCTCGAGGTGGAGTTCCGCGACACCGACACCGACATCGAGAAGATGGCCGGCAAGCCCATCCCGGAGATCTTCATCGACGAGGGTGAGGCGCACTTCCGTACCCTCGAACGGGCCGCGGTGGCCGCGGCGCTGGCGGCCAGCGCGGGGGTGCTCGCCCTCGGCGGCGGCGCGGTGCTGGCCGAGGAGACCCGGGCCGCCCTGATCGGGCACCGGGTGGTGCACCTCTCCGTGGAGCTGCCCGACGCGGTGAAGCGGGTCGGGCTCGGTGCCGGCCGGCCGCTGCTGGCGCTCAACCCGCGCGCCACGCTGAAGCACCTGATGGACCAGCGGCGTCCGCTCTACGCCGAGGTGGCCACCGCGACGGTGACCACCGACGGCCGGACCCCGGGGGACATCGTCGCCGAGATCGCCGCGCTGTTGCCCCGCTGACGCCGATCGCGCCGCTCGCTGGACTAGGCTGCCGGCTGATGGACGACGTGACCCGGATCCCGGTCGGCGGCGAACGGCCGTACGACGTGTTGGTCGGACGTGACCTGCTGAACGCGCTGCCCGGGCTGCTGCCCGGGGCGACTCGGGCGGCGGTGCTGCACGCGCCTCCACTCAAGGCGTTGGCCGACGCGCTCGGCGAACGGCTGCGCGCGGCCGGCGTCGAGCCGCTGCCGATCGAGGTGCCCGACGCCGAGGCGGGCAAGCACATCGACGTGGCCGCGGCCTGCTGGGATCGGCTCGGTGCGGCCGGTTTCACCCGCACCGACGCAGTCGTCGGGGTCGGCGGCGGTGCGGTGACCGACCTGGCCGGCTTCGTCGCGGCCAGCTGGCTGCGCGGCGTGCGGTGGGTGCCGGTGGCGACCTCGCTGCTGGGCATGGTGGACGCCGCGGTCGGCGGCAAGACCGGGATCAACACCTCCGCCGGCAAGAACCTGGTCGGCGCGTTCCACCCGCCCGTCGGTGTGCTGGCCGACCTGGCCACCCTGGACAGCCTGCCCACGGTCGACCTGGCCGCCGGGCTGGCCGAGGTGGTCAAGTGCGGCTTCATCGCCGACCCGGCGATCCTGGACCTGATCGAGCGTGACCCGGCGGCGGCCACCGACCCGCGCGGACCGGTGGCCCGGGAGCTGATCGAACGCGCGGTGCGGGTCAAGGCGGACGTCGTCACCGGTGACCTGCGCGAGTCGGGCCTGCGCGAGGTGCTCAACTACGGCCACACCCTCGCGCACGCCATCGAGCAGGTCGAGAGCTACCGCTGGCGGCACGGGCACGCGGTCGCCGTCGGCCTGGTGTACGCCGCGACGCTGGCCCGGCTCGCCGGCCGGCTGGACGCGCCGACCGCCGACCGGCACCGCACGATCCTCTCCGCGTTGGGTCTCCCGGTGAGCTACCCGGCCGAAGCCTGGCCGCAGTTGCTGCCCGCGATGCGGGTGGACAAGAAGGCCCGTGGCGATCGGCTGCGCTTCGTGGTGCTGGACGGGCTGGCCCGTCCGGCGATGCTCGAGGGCCCGGCCGACGCGTTGCTGGCGGCCGCCTACCGGGAGGTGGTGGCGGCATGAGGGTGTACGTGTTGAACGGGCCGAACCTGGGCCGGCTGGGCACCCGTGAGCCGCAGGTGTACGGGGCGACGAGCTACGCCGACCTGGTGGCGCTCTGCGAAGCCACCGGCAAGGAGTTGGGGCTCGACGTGACGGTCCGGCAGACCGACGCCGAGCACGAGTTGCTGGGCTGGCTGTACGAGGCCGCCGACGAGGGTGCCGCCGTCGTGCTCAATCCGGCCGCCTGGTCGCACTACTCGTACGCGGTCCGGGACGCCTGCGCCATGCTGCGTGGGCCGTTGCTGGAGGTGCACCTCTCCAACATCCACGCCCGCGAGGAGTTCCGGCACCACTCGGTGGTCTCCGCGGTGGCCACCGGGGTGATCTGCGGTCTCGGCATCGACGGCTATCGGCTCGCTTTGCACCATCTGGCCACCAGCCTGCCGCAATCTCACTGAGAGTAATCGTCACCCGATCGTCACTGATTGCTCGCTCGGCCCTGCCGGGGCCGCCGGGCCACCCGATCGGGATCAGGTCCTTTGCTCTGCTTCAACGGACGCAACAGGGCGCTGACCTGCGGACCTGGGTTGCGAGCCAGAGCGGAGCCCTTCCGTTGTTCGGCACGGAGCGTGACTGTTGCGTCCGTTGAAGCAGAGCAAAGGGTGCGGACGGGGTGGGCGGTCCTGGCCTGAAGGTGACGGCCTGTCACGGTGGCCCGCCCCGGGTGTCCGGCGTCTGAGCGGCGGCCGAACCACGGCGGGTAACGCGATTCGGCGCAGCTTGTAGACTTGCCTGGTCTGTCCGCCAATTGATGATCAAGGCAGGAAATGGCCTCCACCAACGACCTCAAAAACGGCCTGGTACTCAACCTGGACGGCGAGCTCTGGGCCGTCGTCGAGTTCCAGCACGTCAAGCCCGGTAAGGGTGGCGCGTTCGTGCGCACCACGCTGAAGAACGTGCTGTCCGGGAAGGTGGTCGACAAGACCTTCAACGCGGGCACCAAGGTCGAAACCGCGACCGTGGACAAGCGCACGATGCAGTACCTGTACGCCGACGGCGAGGACTTCGTCTTCATGGATCTGGAGACCTTCGACCAGATCACCGTTCCCGGCGGCACCGTCGGTGAGGCAGCCAACTACCTGCTGCCCGAGGCCGAGGCGACCGTCGCCACCCACGAGGCTGTGCCGCTCTACATCGAGCTGCCCACCAGTGTCGTGCTGGAGGTTACCTACACCGAGCCGGGCCTGCAGGGCGACCGGTCGACCGGCGGCAACAAGCCGGCCACCGTCGAGACCGGCGCCACCGTCCAGGTGCCGCTGTTCATCACCACCGGCGAGAAGATCAAGGTCGACACCCGCGACGGCCGTTACCTCGGCCGCTCCTGATGGCTGAGGGCCCCAAACAGCAGATGCCCGCGCGCCGCAAGGCGCGTAAGCGGGCACTGGACGTCCTGTACGAGGCCGACCTGCGCGACCGCCCGCCGGTCGAGGTGCTGGCCGGCTACCTGGAGCGGATCGAGAAGCCCCGACCGGAGCACCTGGGTTACACGGTGAGTCTGGTCGAGGGGGTCGCCGAGCACCTGGACCGGATCGACGAGTTGATCGCCAGCTACGCCGAGGGCTGGACGCTGGAGCGGATGCCGGTCGTCGACCGCAACCTCGCCCGCGTCGCGGTCTACGAGCTGCTCTACGCCGAGGACATCGACGACGCGGTGGCGATCAGCGAGGCCGTGGAGCTGGCCCGGCAGATGTCGACCGATGACTCGCCGCGCTTCCTCAACGGGGTGCTCGGGCGGATCGCCGAGTACGCCACCCGCTGAGCGCAGCGCGTCCGCCGATCAACGAAAAGGGCCCGTGCCGGACGGCACGGGCCCTTTCGGGTGGATCGACGGCTCAGGAGGCGAAGAACGCCCGCGGGTCGGCGACCAGCACACCGTGCTCGGTGAGCCGCTCGATCAGACCCGACGGCGAGGCGTCGTAGACGATCGCGAGCGCCCGCAGGTCGTCGGCGCGGATCGAGAGCACCCGGCCGTTGTAGTCACCGCGCTGCTGCTGGATCGCGCGGGCGTAGCGGGCGACGTAGGCCAGGTCCTCGGAGGCCTCGTCGTAGAGCCGCTCCAGGTCCAGGACGATCTTGCTGGTGGGCTCGTGCCGGACACCACTGCCGTCAGGCAGCAGCTCCGAGACGGGAACACGGTAGAACTCGGCCAGCTCGGCCAGGCGGGACACCGTCACGGCCCGGTCGCCGCGCTCGTACGAGCCAACCACCACGGCCTTCCACCGCCCGTTCGACTTCTCCTCCACACCCTGCAGGGAGAGGCCCTGCTGCTGGCGGATGGAGCGCAGGCGGGCGCCCAAGGACTTGGCGTATTCAGAGGGCATTCGGACACTCCCAGTGCTGCTCGGGGTTCTCCCGTCGATCGCTACGGAGCGTGACGGTACGGGGAATGGGACACGTGGTCAAGTGGTCGTGACCGTACCGTTGGGGAGCACCGGGGGAGTTATCCCCATTTCGCCGGCCTGACCCGGTGGTCAGTGGGCGGCGGCAATCGGCCCGGTGACCACTGGTAACGTGGCGTGAAGCCCCGGCGTGGACCGTCCAGCGGTCCGGCCGGAGGTGCCCGACATCCTTTAACGACCCGTCCCGTGAGGCGGGGAAGGAGGTCCGCCGTGGCATACCCACCGGCTGCCCGCTCGTCACCACCGCGACAACACTCGGTGAAGGTGATCCTCGCCAGCGCCGACGTACAACGCGTGGTCGATCGCATCGCACACCAGATCCTGGAGAAGACCCAGGGCGCCGCCGACACGGTGCTTCTCGGGATTCCCACCCGCGGCACCCCCCTCGCACGGCGGCTCGCCGCGCGCATCAGCACCTTCGAGGATGTCGCCGTTCCGGTCGGTGTGCTCGACATCACCCTCTACCGTGACGACCTGCGCCGGCACGCCACCCGTGCGGTCGGCCCGACCGAACTGCCCCCCGGCGGCATCGACGGCAAGCGGGTCATCCTCGTCGACGACGTGCTCTTCTCCGGCCGCACCGTCCGGGCCGCGCTCGACGCGCTCAACGACGTGGGTCGCCCGGCGTCCGTGCAACTCGCCGTCCTGGTCGACCGCGGCCACCGGGAACTGCCGATCCGAGCCGACTACGTCGGCAAGAACATCCCGACCTCGCTCGCCGAGAGCGTGAAGGTGACGCTCGCCGAGACCGACGGAACGGACGAGGTCAAGCTGTACGGGGGAACCGCCTCATGATCAAGCATCTGCTCTCCGGCGGGGACCTCGACGCCGACACCGCCACCGAGATCCTGGACACCGCCGCCGAGATGGCCACGGTCGCCGGCCGGGAGATCAAGAAGCTGCCCGCGCTGCGCGGCCGCACCGTGGTGAACCTCTTCTACGAGGACTCCACCCGTACCCGGATCTCGTTCGAGGCGGCGGCGAAGCGACTCAGCGCCGACGTCATCAACTTCTCCGCCAAGGGGTCCAGCGTCACCAAGGGCGAGAGCCTGAAGGACACCGCGCTGACCCTCCAGGCCATGGGCGCCGACGCGGTGGTCGTCCGGCACCCCGCCTCCGGCGCACCGCACCGACTGGCGAACTGGGTGGACGGGTCGGTGGTCAACGCCGGCGACGGCACCCACGAGCACCCGACCCAGGCGCTGCTCGACGCGTACACCATGCGCTCCCGGCTGGGCCGGCTGGCCGGCCTGTCGGTCGCGGTGGTCGGGGACGTGCTGCACTCCCGGGTGGCCCGCTCGAACGTGCTGCTGCTCTCCACGCTGGGCGCCAAGGTCACCCTGGTCGGCCCGCCCACGCTCATCCCCGTCGACATCGAGGGCGCGCTGGCGCCCGGCACCGCCGTCTCGTACGACCTCGACTCGGTGCTGCCCACCGCCGACGTGGTGATGATGCTGCGGGTGCAGCGGGAGCGGATGAACGACTCCTACTTCCCCTCCGCCCGTGAGTACGCCCGCCGTTACGGCCTGGACGGGCCCCGGATGCGCCGGCTGCCCGAGCACGCCATCGTCATGCACCCCGGCCCGATGAACCGGGGGATGGAGATCACTCCCGAGGTGGCCGACTCACCCCGCTCCACCATCGTCGAACAGGTCGCCAACGGGGTCTCCGTGCGGATGGCCGTCCTCTACCTGCTGCTCGGAGGGAACAACCGGTGACCGCGTACCTGATCACCAACGTGAGCGTCGTCGGCTCCGCGCCGACCGACGTGCTAATCCGCGACGGCGTCGTGGCCGAGGTCGGCCCGGGGCTGTCCGCGCCGGAGGCAGGAGTGGTCGACGGCTCCGGGCTGGTCGCCCTGCCCGGCCTCGTCGACCTGCACACCCACCTGCGCGAGCCCGGCCGGGAGGACGCCGAGACCGTCGAGTCCGGCTCCCGCGCGGCGGCGCTGGGCGGCTACACCGCGGTCTGCGCGATGGCCAACACCTCCCCGGTCGCCGACACCGCCGGCGTGGTGGAGCAGGTCTGGCGGCTCGGCCGGGAGGCCGGGCTGGTCGACGTGCAGCCGATCGGCGCGGTCACCGTCGGCCTGGCCGGCGAGCGCCTGGCCGAGCTCGGCGCGATGGCCGACTCCGCGGCACGGGTGCGGATCTTCTCCGACGACGGGCACTGCGTCGCCGACCCGTTGCTGATGCGCCGGGCCCTGGAGTACGTCAAGGCGTTCGACGGGATCATCGCCCAGCACGCCGAGGAGCCCCGGCTCACCGAGGGCGCCCAGATGCACGAGGGCGAGGTCTCCACCCGGCTCGGGCTGATCGGCTGGCCCGCGGTCGCCGAGGAGGCGATCATCGCTCGGGACGTGCTGCTCGCCGAGCACGTGGGCAGCCGACTGCACGTCTGCCACGTCTCCACCGCCGGCAGCGTCGAGGTGCTGCGCCAGGCCAAGGCACGCGGGGTCCGGGTCACCGCCGAGGTCACCCCGCACCACCTGCTCCTCACCGACGAGCGGGCGGAGACCTACGACCCGGTCTTCAAGGTCAACCCGCCGCTGCGGACCGCCGCGGACATCGCCGCGCTGCGTGCCGCGCTCGCCGACGGGGTGGTCGACGTGATCGCCACCGACCACGCCCCGCACGCCGTGGAGGACAAGGAGTGCGAGTGGGCGTACGCCCGGCCGGGGATGCTCGGCCTGGAGACGGCGCTCTCCATCGCGCTCGACGTGCTCGGCCCCGAGTGGGACCTGATCGCCGAGCGGATGTCGCGTACCCCGGCCCGGATCGCCGGGCTGACCGGGCACGGTGTCGACCCGGCGCCCGGTGTGCCGGCCAACCTGACCTTGGTCGACCCGGCCGCCCGCCGCACCATCGAGCCGGCGGAGCTGGCCAGTCGCAGTCGCAACACCCCGTATGCCCGCATGACGCTGCCGGGTCGCATCGTGGCGACCTTCCTGCGTGGCGAGCCGACGGTTCTGGACGGAAAGGCAGTCAAGTGACCCGCAGACGTTCCGCGATCCTCGTACTCGAGGACGGGCGCACGTTCCCCGGAGAGGCGTACGGCAGTGTCGGGGAGACCTTCGGCGAGGCGGTCTTCAACACCGGCATGACCGGTTACCAGGAGACGCTGACCGACCCCTCCTACCACCGGCAGGTGGTGGTGCAGACCGCGCCGCACATCGGCAACACCGGCGTCAACGGCGAGGACGACGAGTCCGGCCGGATCTGGGTGGCCGGGTACGTGGTGCGCGACCCGGCCCGGATCGGCTCGAACTGGCGGGCCACCGGCAGCCTCGAGGACCGGCTGGCCACCGAGGGCGTGGTCGGCATCAGTGGGGTCGACACCCGGGCGTTGACCCGGCACCTGCGTGACCGTGGCGCCATGCGGGTGGGCATCTCCAGCGTCGACGACGACCCGCGCGGCCTGTTGGCCCGGGTCCGTCAGGCACCGCAGATGGCCGGCGCGGACCTCTCCGCCGAGGTGACCACCGCCGAGCCGTACGTCGTCCCGGCGATTGGCGAGCACCGGTTCACCGTGGCCGCTCTGGACCTGGGCATCAAGCGCAACGTGCCGCGCCGGCTCGCCGCGCGCGGGGTGACCACGCACGTGCTCCCGGCCTCCTCGAGCATCGACGAGCTGCTGGCCACCGGCGCCGACGCGATCTTCCTCTCGCCCGGCCCCGGCGATCCGGCCACCGCCGACGGTCCGGTGGCGCTGGCCCGTGAGGCGCTGCAGCGGCGGGTGCCGCTGTTCGGCATCTGCTTCGGCAGCCAGATCCTCGGCCGGGCGCTCGGCTTCGGCACGTACAAGCTGGGCTACGGCCACCGGGGGATCAACCAGCCGGTGCTCGACCGGGCCACCGGCAAGGTGGAGGTGACCAGCCACAACCATGGCTTCGCTGTTCAGATCCCTGGCTCGGAGAACGGTGCGGTGGTGCCCGACCAGGTGATCGAGACCGAGTTCGGCGGTGTCCAGGTGTCGCACGTCTGCCTCAATGACAACGTGGTCGAGGGGCTGCGGGCGAGGGACGTGCCCGCCTTCACCGTCCAGTACCACCCGGAGGCGGCGGCCGGCCCGCACGACGCGGACTACCTGTTCGACCGATTCGCCGATCTCATCGAGGGCCGGACCCACAGCAAGGGGCGCAGCAATGCCTAAGCGGACCGATCTCAAGCACATCCTGGTGATCGGCTCCGGGCCGATCGTCATCGGGCAGGCCTGCGAGTTCGACTACTCCGGCACGCAGGCGTGCCGGGTGCTGCGCAGCGAGGGGATCCGGGTCAGCCTGGTCAACTCCAACCCCGCCACGATCATGACCGATCCGGAGTTCGCCGACGCGACCTACGTCGAGCCGATCACGCCGGAGTTCGTCGAGCTGGTCATCGCCAAGGAGCGCCCGGACGCGATCCTGGCGACCCTCGGCGGGCAGACCGCGCTGAACACGGCGGTCGCCCTGCACTCCGCCGGCGTCCTGGAGAAGTACGGCGTGGAGTTGATCGGCGCGAACATCGAGGCGATCAACCGGGGCGAGGATCGCCAGCTGTTCAAGGAGGTCGTGGCCAAGGCCGGCGTCCGCCTCGGCATCGAGGACCCGGCCGGGCTGGTGCCTCGCTCGCGGGTCTGCCACTCGATGGAGGAGGTCGAGGCGACGGTCGTCGAGCTGGGTCTGCCGGTGGTCATCCGGCCGTCGTTCACCATGGGTGGGCTCGGCTCCGGCATGGCGCACACCCCGGAGGACCTGGCCCGCATCGCCGGTGACGGCCTCGCCGCCAGCCCGGTGCACGAGGTGCTCATCGAGGAGAGCGTGCTCGGTTGGAAGGAGTACGAGCTCGAGCTGATGCGCGACCGGCACGACAACGTCGTGGTGGTCTGCTCGATCGAGAACGTCGATCCGATGGGCGTGCACACCGGCGACAGCGTCACCGTGGCCCCGGCCATGACGCTTACCGACCGGGAGTACCAGAACCTGCGTGACCTGGGCATCGCGGTGCTGCGCGAGGTTGGGGTGGACACCGGCGGCTGCAACATCCAGTTCGCCGTCAACCCGGCCGACGGTCGCATCGTGGTGATCGAGATGAACCCGCGGGTCTCCCGCTCGTCGGCGTTGGCGTCCAAGGCGACGGGCTTTCCGATCGCGAAGATCGCCGCCAAGCTGGCCATCGGCTACACCCTCGACGAGATCCCCAACGACATCACGTTGCAGACGCCGGCTGCGTTCGAGCCGGCTCTGGACTACGTGGTGGTGAAGATCCCCCGGTTCGCGTTCGAGAAGTTCCCCGGCGCGGACCCGGAGCTGACCACCACGATGAAATCGGTGGGCGAGGCGATGAGCCTCGGTCGGAACTTCACCGAGGCGCTGAACAAGGCGATGCGCTCGATGGAGACCAAAGAGGCCGGCTTCTGGACGGTGCCGGATCCGCACGACGCGACCGTGGAGAACACGCTCGCCGCGCTGCGGATCCCGCACGACGGCCGGCTGTACACGGTCGAGCGGGCGCTGCGCCTCGGCGCGTCGATCGCCGAGGTCGCCGCGGCCTCCGGTGGGATCGACCCGTGGTTCCTGGACCAGATCGCCGCACTGATCGAGCTGCGCGCGGAGATCGTGGACGCCCCGGTGCTCGACGGCGACCTGCTGCGGCACGCCAAGCGGGCGGGTCTGTCCGACCGGCAGCTCGCCGCGCTGCGTCCGGAGCTGGCCGCCGAGGACGGCGTACGGACGCTGCGGCACCGACTGGACGTACGCCCGGTCTACAAGACCGTGGACACCTGCGCGGCCGAGTTCGAGGCGACCACGCCGTACCACTACTCGACGTACGACTTCGAGACCGAGGTCGTGCCGTCGGACCGGCCGAAGGTGCTGATCCTGGGCTCCGGCCCGAACCGGATCGGGCAGGGCATCGAGTTCGACTACTCGTGCGTGCACGCGGTGCAGGCGTTGCGGGCGGCCGGGTACGAGACCGTCATGATCAACTGTAATCCGGAGACGGTCTCCACCGACTACGACACCGCCGACCGGCTCTACTTCGAGCCGCTGACCTTCGAGGACGTGCTCGAGGTCTGGCACGCCGAGGAGTCCTCCGGCCGGGCGGCCGGCGGGCCGGGCGTGGTCGGAGTGGTCGTGCAGCTCGGCGGGCAGACCCCGCTGGGCCTGGCGCAGCGCCTCAAGAACGCCGGGGTACCGGTGGTCGGCACCTCTCCGGAGTCGATCCACCTGGCCGAGGAGCGCGGCGCGTTCGGCGCGGTGCTGGCCCGGGCCGGGCTGCGGGCGCCGGCGCACGGCATGGCCACCTCCTACGACGAGGCCAAGACGATCGCCGACGAAATCGGCTATCCGGTGCTGGTGCGGCCGTCGTACGTGCTGGGCGGGCGGGGCATGGAGATCGTCTACGACGACCCGACGCTGCGCGACTACATCGGCCGGGCCACCGACATCTCCCCGGACCACCCGGTGCTGGTGGACCGTTTCCTGGACGACGCCATCGAGATCGACGTGGACGCGCTGTGCGACGCCGACGGAGAGGTCTACCTCGGCGGCGTGATGGAGCACATCGAGGAGGCCGGCATCCACTCCGGCGACTCGTCCTGCGCGCTGCCGCCGATCACGCTCGCCGGCTCGCACCTGGCCGAGGTCCGCCGTTACACCGAGGCGATCGCACGGGGCGTCGGCGTCCGTGGTCTGCTCAACGTGCAGTACGCGCTCAAGGACGACGTGCTCTACGTCCTGGAGGCCAACCCGCGGGCGTCGCGGACCGTGCCGTTCGTCTCCAAGGCGACCGCGGTGCCGCTGGCCAAGGCGGCGGCCCGGATCGCTCTCGGCGCGAGCATCGCCGAGCTGCGCGCCGAGGGTCTGCTCCCGGCGACCGGGGACGGCGGCACGATGCCCGCCGACGCGCCGATCGCGGTCAAGGAGGCGGTGCTGCCGTTCAAGCGGTTCCGTACCCGCTCCGGCAAGGGGATCGACTCGCTGCTCGGGCCGGAGATGAAGTCCACCGGCGAGGTGATGGGCATCGACACCAACTTCGGGCACGCCTTCGCCAAGAGCCAGTCGGCCGCGTACGGCTCGCTGCCGACCGCCGGGAAGATCTTCGTCTCGGTGGCCAACCGGGACAAGCGCGGCATGATCTTCCCGATCAAGCGCCTGGCCGACCTGGGCTTCGAGATCGTGGCGACCACCGGCACCGCCGAGGTGCTGCGGCGGCACGGCATCGCCTGTGAGCAGGTCCGTAAGCACTACCAGGCCGGCGCGGGAGAGGACGCGGTGTCGCTGATCCTCGGTGGCGACGTGTCGCTGGTGATCAACACGCCGCAGGGGTCGGGCGCCAGCGCCCGCTCGGACGGCTACGAGATCCGCAGCGCGGCGGTCACCGCCGACATCCCCTGCATCACCACGGTCCCCGGCGCGGCCGCCGCCGTGATGGGCATCGAGGCCCGGATTCGTGGCGACATGCAGGTCCGCCCCCTGCAGGATCTGCACGCCACCCTGCGGGCCGCCCAGTGACGATGTTCGAGCGGGTGGTACGGCCCTGGCTGTTCCGGCTGGGGGACGGGGACGCCGAGGCGGCGCACGAGTGGACGCTGCGGCGGCTGGGTGCGCTGTCCCGGCAGCCGGCCGCGCTCGCGGCGCTGCGGGCCCGGTACGCGGTCCACGCGCCGCGCACGGTGTTCGGCGTGCGGTTCCCCAACCCGGTCGGTCTGGCCGCCGGAATGGACAAGGACGGCGCGGCGTTGCCGGCCTGGCCGGCGCTGGGCTTCGGCTTCGTCGAGGTCGGCACGGTCACCGCACACGCCCAGCCGGGCAACCCCCGGCCGCGGCTGTTCCGGCTGCCGACCAGTGAGGCCGTGGTCAACCGGATGGGCTTCAACAACGCCGGCGCCGCCGCGCTGGCCGCCCGGCTGGCGGCGCTGCCGCGCCCGATCGGGGTGCCGCTGGGCATCTCGCTCGGCAAGTCCAAGGTGACGCCGCTCGACGAGGCGGTCGAGGACTACCTCGCCTCGTACCAGGCGCTGCGCGGGCACGGCGACTACTTCGCGGTGAACGTCTCGTCACCGAACACGCCGGGGCTGCGCTCGTTGCAGGACCGGGCGCACCTGGACGCGCTGCTCGCCGCGTTGGTGGGGGAGAAGCCGGTGCTGGTCAAGATCGCCCCGGACCTGACCGAGGCGGCGATCGCCGAGCTGCTGGAGGTCTGCCTGGCCCGGGGCGCGGCCGGGGTGATCGCCACGAACACCACGCTGGCCCGTGACGGGCTCGCTCCGGTCGACGCCGAGCGTGGGGCGCAGGCCGGCGGCCTCTCCGGCCGTCCGCTCACCGGCCGGGCCCGGGAGGTCGTCGCCTTCGTGCAGCGGGAGACCGGCGGCCGGCTGCCGATCATCGGGGTGGGCGGGGTACTCGACCCGGACGACGCGGCCCGGATGTTCGACGCCGGGGCCGCCCTGGTGCAGCTCTACACCGGCTTCATCTACCGGGGGCCGGCCCTGGTCCGTGCCACCGCCCGCGCGACGGCCGTGTCCCCGGCACCGGATCCGGTCGCCGGCCGGTGACGTGCCCGCTGCCCGGCGGCCCGCCACCTGCTCTTCCCCGTCCTTTGCTCTGCTTCAACCCACGCGACGGCCGCCGTCCGGTATCCGGACATCCGGTGGTGCGCCCGTTGAAGCAGAGCAAAGGCGGCCGATGTGTATCCCGAGCCGGCCACGCCGCGCCGGGAGCCGTGTCCTGCGCCGTGCCCACCGACGTTTGGAAGGAGCGCCTGTGACGCCCGAGGAGATCCTGGCTGTCGACCGGGCGCACGTGTGGCACCCGTACGCGGCGCTGCCCCCGGCCAGCCCGCCGTACGTCGTGCGCAGCGCCGAGGGTGTACGGCTGCGCCTGGCCGACGGGCGGGAGCTGGTGGACGGGATGTCGTCCTGGTGGGCGGCGATCCACGGCTACCGCCACCCGACGCTCGACGCGGCGGTGACCGACCAGCTCGGCCGGATGAGCCACGTGATGTTCGGCGGTCTCACCCACGAGCCCGCGGTGCAACTCGCCCGGACCCTGGTCGAGCTGACCCCGGACGGCCTGGAGCACGTCTTCCTGGCCGACTCCGGGTCGGTGAGCGTCGAGGTGGCCGTGAAGATGTGCCTGCAGTACCAGCGGGCCGTCGGCCGGCCGCAACGGCGTCGGCTGGCCACCTGGCGGGGTGGCTACCACGGCGACACGTTCCACCCGATGAGCGTCTGTGACCCGGAGGGCGGGATGCACCACCTCTGGGGTGACGTGCTGCCCCGGCAGGTCTTCGCCCCGGTCCCGCCGGGCGGCTTCACCGATCCGCCGGACGAGGCGTACGTGGCGGCGTTGGTGGACACGGTCGAGCGGCACGCCGACGAACTGGCCGCGGTGATCGTCGAGCCGGTGGTGCAGGGCGCGGGCGGGATGCGTTTCCACCATCCGGGGTACCTGCGGGCGCTGCGCGAGGTGACCCGCGCGCACGGGGTGCTGCTGATCTTCGACGAGATCGCCACCGGCTTCGGCCGTACCGGCACCCTGTTCGCCGCCGAGCATGCCGGCGTGACCCCGGACGTGATGTGCGTGGGCAAGGCCCTGACGGGCGGTTACCTGACCATGGCGGCGACGCTCTGCACTCCGCAGGTGGCCCAGGGCATCTCCGCCGACGGCGTGCTGGCGCACGGCCCCACCTTCATGGGCAATCCGCTGGCCTGTGCGGTGGCCAACGCCTCCATCGGGCTGTTGCTCGCCGGAGACTGGGCGGCGCAGGTGGCCAGGGTCGGCGCGGGCCTGCGAGCCGGGCTGGAGCCGTTGCGCGGCACGCCGGGCGTGGCCGACGTGCGGGTGCTGGGCGCGATCGGGGTGGTCCAGCTCGACCACGAGGTCGACCTCGGCGCGGCCACCGCGGCGGCCGCCGACCGGGGGGTGTGGCTGCGGCCGTTCCGCGATCTGGTCTACACCATGCCGCCGTACGTCACGGACGACGCCGACCTGGCCCGCATCGCGGCCGGGGTGGCGGCGGCGGTGGCGGCCGGCTGAGCGGTCGGCAGAAGCAGCAGAGGTACGCCGGGCGGGCCCGCCGCCCGAACGAGGAGAGGGGAAGTACCGGATGGAGAGCTTCGGCACCCGGCTGCACCGGGCGGTGACCGAGCGAGGGCCGCTCTGCGTGGGCATCGATCCACATCCCGGTCTGCTGGCCGCATGGGGCCTCGCCGACGACGTCGAGGGGCTCGAGCGGTTCGCTCGGACCGTGGTGGACGCCCTCGGTGACCGGGTTGCGGTGGTGAAGCCTCAGTCGGCCTTTTTCGAGCGGTTCGGCTCCCGCGGCGTCGCGATTCTTGAGTCAACTATCCGACAGTTACGCGAGGCTGGTTCGCTCGTTCTGCTGGACGTCAAGCGCGGTGACATCGGCTCGACGGTCAGCGCGTACGCCGCCGCGTACCTCGACCCATCCAGCCCGCTGTATGTCGACGCGGTCACCGCGAGTCCCTACCTGGGGGTGGGTTCGCTGGCGCCGATGTTCGAGCTGGCCGCCCAGCACGGCGGCGGGGTTTTCGTGCTGGCGCTCACCTCCAACCCCGAGGGAGCCGCCGTGCAGCGGGCCCGCACGGCCGACGGCCGCACCGTGGCGCAAACGGTGATCGACGAGATTTCCCAGCTCAACAAGGGTGCGGACCCGCTCGGTAGCTTCGGTCTGGTGGTCGGCGCGACCATTGGTGACACCGGTCACGACCTCTCCGGTGTGGGGGGTCCGCTGCTCGCTCCGGGCCTCGGCGCACAGGGTGCCGGCGCTGCGGATCTGCGGACCGTGTTCGGTCCGAGCCTCGCCACGGTACTCCCGTCGTACTCCCGGGAAGTCCTGTCCGCAGGACCGGACGTCGCCTCCCTGCGGGCCGCCGCGGACCGGGTGCTGGCCGAGTGTCGGTCCGTGCTGGCCACCCGATGACTGACTGACGGCTCGGTCACTTTGCGGTGATCGTGGCGCGTCCACGTTGCCGAAAGCTCCGCTGACCGCTAGTTTTCCCCGCGCTGGGAACCACGGACCCCTTGGTTCACAGCGACACCACGTTTCACAGATGCGGCGGTGCGCCCCGCCCGCCGCGATAGGGACCTGAGGAGAACTGGTGCCGCTCCCGTCACTAACCCCCGAACAGCGCGCTGCCGCGCTCGAGAAGGCCGCGGAGATCCGCAAGGCCCGTGCCGAGCTGAAGGAGCAGCTCAAGCAGGGCAAGACCACCCTCGGTGCCGTCCTCGAGCGCGCCGAGAGCGACGACGTCGTGGGCAAGCTCAAGGTCTCGGCCGTCCTGCAGGCGATGCCGGGCATCGGCAAGATCCGGGCTACCCAGATCATGGAGAAGCTCAAGATCGCCGACAGCCGTCGCCTGCGCGGCCTTGGCGAGCAGCAGCGCAAGGCACTGCTTGGAGAGTTCGCCGCCAACTGAACCTGGCAGCGTGTAGAAACAAGCAGTGAGCACGGATGACGAGGCGCGCCCGGCGGCTCGGCTCACTGTCCTGGCTGGACCTTCGGGTGCCGGCAGGGAGAGTGTCGTCGAGCTTGTCCGGGCGCGTTCTCCGTCCGTGTGGATCCCGGTGCCGGCAACGACGCGGCCGCGCCGGGAGCAGGAGGTCGACGGGGTCGACCGGGTCTTCCTGGCCCCCGCCGAGTTCGATCGGCGGGTGGCTGTCGGCGAGCTGCTGGAGTGGTCCCGCGCGGGCCCGCACCGCCGCGGCACGCCGGAGCTGCCGTTGCTCTCCCGGCTCGCCGCCGGGCAGCCGGTGCTGCTCCCGCTCGACGTGCCCGGGGCCCTGCTGGTCCGGGCACGATTGCCCGATGCCCGGCTGGTGCTGCTGAGTCCGCCGGGGCGCCGGCTGGACGCGGCCGCCGCAGCGGCCTTCGAGTACGCCCTGACGCACGACCACGCCGATCGGGTGGTCGAGGAGCTGGTAGGCTTACTCGGTTCTTCTTATCCGGATCCGGCCTGGTTGCGCCTGCGCGGCTGACGACCGGCCGTGGTTGAGACTCAGCACCGCGTCCGCGCGGCTCGAAAGACGCAGAGGTTAATTCGTGGGATCCATCGCCAACCCCGAAGGCATCACCAACCCGCCGATCGACGAGCTCCTCGAGAAGACGACGTCGAAGTACGCGCTGGTCATCTTCGCCGCCAAGCGCGCGCGCCAGGTCAACGCCTACTACAGCCAGCTCGGTGAGGGCCTCCTGGAGTACGTCGGCCCGCTCGTCGAGACCACCCCCCAGGAGAAGCCCCTCTCCATCGCCATGCGCGAGATCAACGCGGGCCTGCTCACCGCCGAGCCGACCGACCAGCCGTAAGCCCCCGTCCGTCGATGTCCGCCGGGATCGTCCTCGGGGTCGGCGGTGGCATCGCCGCCTACAAGGCGTGTGAGCTGCTGCGGCTCTTCACCGAATCGGGTCACCAGGTCCGCGTCGTGCCGACCGCGTCGGCGCTCCGGTTCGTCGGGGCGCCGACCTGGGCGGCGCTCTCCGGCCAGCCGGTCGCCGACGACGTCTGGTCCGACGTGCACGAGGTGCCGCACGTCCGGCTCGGCCAGCAGGCCGACCTGGTGGTGGTCGCACCGACCACCGCCGACCTGCTCGCCAAGGCGGCGCACGGGCTCGCCGACGACCTGCTGACCACCACGTTGCTGACCGCGCGGTGCCCCGTGGTGCTGGCTCCGGCCATGCACACCGAGATGTGGGAGCACCCGGCCACCGTGGCCAACGTCGCCACGCTGCGCGCCCGTGGGGTCCGGGTCATCGAGCCGGCCGTCGGGCGGCTCACCGGCGTCGACACCGGCAAGGGTCGTCTGCCCGACCCGGCGGAGATCTTCGCGGTCGCCCGCCGGGCGCTGGCCCGGGGCGCGCACGCCCCCGCCGACCTGGCCGGCCGCCGGGTGGTGGTCACCGCCGGCGGCACCCGTGAGCCGCTGGATCCGGTGCGCTTCCTGGGTAACCGCTCCTCCGGCAAGCAGGGCTACGCCTTCGCCCGCGCGGCGGTCGCGCGAGGTGCCCGGGTCACCCTGATCGCGGCCAACGTCTCCCTCGCCGACCCCGCCGGGGTCGACCTGGTGCGGGTGGGCACCACCGCCGAGTTGCGGGAGGCGACGCTGAAGGCCGCCCTCGAGGCCGACGCCGTGGTGATGGCGGCGGCTCCGGCGGATTTCCGACCGGCGGCGTACGCGCCTGGCAAAATCAAGAAGGCCGACGACGGCGTCGCGCCCACCATCGAGCTCGTCACCAACCCGGACATCGCGGCCGAGCTCGGCCAGCGTCGCCGGCCGGAGCAGGTGTTGGTGGTGTTCGCCGCCGAGACCGGCGACGCCGAGGCCAACGGCCGGGCGAAACTCGCCCGGAAGCGCGCCGACCTGATCGTGGTCAACGAGGTCGGGCAGGACAAGGTCTTCGGCGCGGACACCAACACGGCGACGGTCATCGGCGCGGACGGCACGGTCAGCCGCCTGCCCGAGCAGGCCAAGGAAGATCTGGCCGACGCCGTCTGGGATCTCGTCGTGGCGCGACTGTCCGGTGGTCGTGCCTGACGGGTGGAACGACCGCAACCGCCCACGACACCTGCGGGAGTGGTGACTACACTCCCGCAGAACGACTTCCACACGTTTAGGAGTGCCGTGACACGCCGCCTCTTCACGTCCGAATCGGTCACGGAAGGCCACCCGGACAAGATCGCCGACCAGATCAGCGATGGCATTCTCGACGCGCTACTCACCGAGGACCCGCACAGCCGCGTCGCGGTGGAGACTCTGATCACCACGGGTCAGGTGCACATCGCGGGTGAGGTGACCACCCAGGCGTACGCCGACATCGCGAGCATCGTCCGCCGGACCATCCTCGACATCGGCTACGACTCGTCGAAGAAGGGCTTCGACGGCGCGTCCTGTGGCGTCAGCGTCTCCATCGGCGCCCAGTCCCCGGACATCGCGCAGGGTGTGGACAACGCCTTCGAGCTGCGCACCGGCGCATCGGAGAGCGCGCTGGACGCGCAGGGCGCCGGCGACCAGGGCATGATGTTCGGCTTCGCCTGCTCCGAGACGCCCGAGCTGATGCCGGTGCCGATCGCGCTGGCCCACCGGCTGGCCCGCCGGCTGGCCGCGGTGCGCAAGGACGGGACGATCCCGTACCTGCGGCCGGACGGCAAGACCCAGGTCACCATCGAGTACGAGGGGCTGCGCCCGGTCCGGCTGAACACGGTGGTCGTGTCCAGCCAGCACGCCGCGGACATCTCGCTGGAGTCGCTGCTCACCCCCGACGTGCGGGACCACGTCATCGCCCCGGAGCTGGAGAGTCTTGGCCTCGACACCGAGGGCTACCGGCTGTTGGTCAACCCGACCGGCCGGTTCGAGATCGGTGGCCCGATGGGTGACGCCGGCCTGACCGGCCGCAAGATCATCGTCGACACCTACGGCGGGTACGCCCGGCACGGTGGCGGTGCCTTCTCCGGCAAGGACCCGTCCAAGGTGGACCGGTCGGCCGCGTACGCGATGCGCTGGGTGGCCAAGAACGTGGTCGCTGCCGGCCTGGCCGAGCGGTGCGAGGCGCAGGTCGCCTACGCCATCGGCAAGGCGCACCCGGTCAGCCTGTTCATCGAGACGTTCGGCACCGAGACCGTGCCGGTCGCCTCGATCGAGAAGGCCGTTTCCGAGGTGTTCGACCTGCGCCCGGCCGCGATCATCCGGGACCTCAACCTGCTCCGCCCGATCTACCAGCAGACCGCCGCGTACGGCCACTTCGGCCGCGAGCTGCCGGATCTGACCTGGGAGAGCACCGACCGGGCCGCCGACCTCAAGTCGGCCGCGGGAGCCTGACCGGCACCAGGCGTAGCGACCGGCGACCCGCGGACGGGGCGCCGGTCGCTCGCGTCTGCGTGGACGTTCCGCTGGCGCACCTGGACCGGCCGTTCGACTATCTGGTGCCGGCCGAGCTGGACGCCCAGGCGGTCCCCGGCACCCGGGTGAAGGTGCGCTTCGCCGGGCAGCTCGTCGACGGTTGGCTACTGGACCGTGCCGACGACTCCGGGCACACCGGCCGCCTCGCCTACCTGGAGAAGGTGGTGTCGCCGGAGCCGGTGCTCGCGCCGGAGATCGCTCAGCTCGCCCGCGCGGTCGCCGACCGCTACGCGGGCAGCCTGGCCGACGTGCTCCGACTCGCCGTGCCGCCCCGGCACGCCCGCGTGGAGAAGGAAGCCCGCAGCGACCAGCCCACCGCGGCGGACCCGACCGCCGCCGACGGAACGGGCGGGCCCGCAGCCGTTGGCGGGCCTGGCGGGTCCGTTGACCCGCGCGGCTGGCGGGACTATCCGGCCGGGCCCGCCCTGCTGCGCGCGTTCACCGACGGCCGGGCACCCCGTGCGGTGTGGTCGGCGCTGCCCGGCGAGGACTGGGCCGCCCGCTACGCCGACGCGGTAGCCGCCACGGTGGCCGGGGGACGCGGGGCGGTGGTCGTGGTGGCCGACGCCCGCGACCTCGACCGGCTGGACGCGGCGCTCACCCACGTGCTCGGTCCGGGGCGGCACGTCAGCCTCTCCGCCGCGCTCGGTCCGTCCCGGCGCTACCGCGCGTTCCTCGCCGCCCGGCGCGGTGAGGTGCCGGTGGTGATCGGCACCCGGGCCGCGATGTTCGCCCCGGTGGACCGGCTCGGCCTGGTCGCCGTCTGGGACGACGGCGACGACCTGCACGCCGAACCGCGATCCCCGTATCCGCACGCCCGCGACGTGCTGCTCACCCGCGCCCAGCTCGCCGAGGCGGGCGCCCTGGTCGGCGGGTACGCCCGCACCGCCGAGGCGCAGCTTCTGGTGGAGACCGGCTGGGCCCGGGAGGTCCTCGCCGACCGGGCGACCGTGCGGGCGCGTACCCCGGCCATCGTGCCGACCGGCGACGACCCGCAGCTGGCCCGCGATCCGGGGGCGGCCACCGCCCGGCTGCCCAGCCTGGCCTGGACGGCGGCCCGGGACGCCGTCCGGGCGGATCTGCCGGTGCTGGTGCAGGTGCCCCGGCGCGGCTACCTGCCCTCGATCTCCTGCGCGGACTGCCGGACCCCGGCCCGCTGTGCGCACTGCGCCGGCCCGCTCGCGCTGCCCTCGGCCGGTGGCATCCCGGCCTGCCGTTGGTGTGCCCGGGTCGCCGCCGCGTACGCCTGCCCGCAGTGCGGTGGGCGGCGGTTGCGCGCCGCGGTGACCGGCGCCCGGCGTACCGCCGAGGAGCTGGGCCGGGCGTTTCCCGGCGTGCCGGTGCGCACCTCGGGCCGCGAGGAGGTGCTGACCGACGTGCCCTCCGGCGCGGCCCTGGTGGTCGCCACCCCGGGCGCCGAGCCGGTCGCCGAGGGCGGTTACGGCGCGGTGCTGCTGCTCGACTCGTGGGCCCTGCTGACCCGGGCCGACCTGCGCGCCGGTGAGGAGGCGCTACGCCGCTGGCTGGCCGCCGCGGCACTGGCCCGTCCGGCGCCGGTCGGCCGGGTGGTGGTGGTCGCCGACGGCGCGCTCGCACCGGTGCAGGCGCTGCTGCGCTGGGACGCCGGCTGGTTCGCCGGCCGGGAGTTGGCCGAGCGTCGCGAGCTGGGCTTCCCGCCGGCGGTACGGATGGCCAGCGTCACCGGGCCGGCCGAGGCGGTGGCCGACCTGCTCGCCGCGGCCCGGCTGCCCGCCGACGCCGAGGTGCTCGGGCCGGTGCCGGCCGAGGAGGGCCGGGAGCGGATGTTGGTCCGGGTGCCCCGCGCTCGGGCCGCCGCGCTCGCCGAGGCGCTGCACGTGGCCGCCGGGGTGCGCGCCGCCCGTAAGGCCGCCGACCCGGTCCGCCTCCAGGTCGATCCGCTGAGCCTGTTCTGAGCCCGCCGGCCGGTGCCGACGGCCGGCCGACCTGGCCCGGAACGCCCCTGCTCGCACACCTCGTCCGGCAATGTGGTGGCGTCGGGGTGGTAGCATCGCCCGTCATGCCCGGGCGCACGACGGCTCACTGGTCGCGGCGCGGCGGCCGAAGCGACGCGATGTCGATGTTGTCAAACAGCCGGTGATCAGGGGTGGACCAGTCGTGACCGTTCGACAATCGATCGTCTTCAACGGCGACCTCGGCAGCGGCAAGAGCACCGTGTCGGTCGAGATCGCCAAGCGGCTCGGGATGCGCCGGGTCAGCGTGGGTGACCTCTACCGGGAGATGGCGCAGCAGCGGCAGATGACCGCCCTGCAGCTCAACCTGCACGCCGAGCTCGACCAGGCCGTGGACGGCTACGTCGACCAGCTCCAGCGGAACATCGCCGCCTCCGGTGAGCACCTCGTCATGGACTCCCGGCTGGCCTGGCACTTCTTCACCGACGCGCTCAAGGTGCACATGATCACCGAGCCGGGTGAGGCGGCCCGTCGGGTGCTGGCCCGCCCCTCCGGGCCGGCGGAGAGCTACGCCTCGCTGGAGGAGGCCACCGCCAAGCTGCGTGAGCGCAGCGAGAGCGAGCGTTCCCGGTTCATCGTCCGCTACGGGGTGGACAAGGCCCGTCTGCGCAACTACGACCTGATCTGCGACAGCACCCGGGCGTCCGCCGCCGAGGTGATCGAGCACATCATCGCCGCGTACGAGGGGACCCTCGGCGCCGACGTGCTGCGCGACGGCCCGCCGCTGCTGCTGCTCGACCCGGCCCGCGTCTACCCGACCGAGGACATCGCCACCCTGCGCGGGCTGTGGGACACCGAGTTCGTCGGGGACGTGGCCGAGGCCGGTGACGAGGCGCTGGAGCCGCTGAAGATCGGCTTCACCGGTGAGTACTTCTTCGTGGTCGACGGCCACCGCCGGCTCAGCGCGGCCCTGCAGAACGGCTTCTCCCTGGTCCCCGCCCAGCTCGTCGCGGAGGTCGACGAGCCGGTCGTCGGTGGGCTGAGCGCGATCGACTATTTCGCCGCGCAGGTGCGCCCCGGCCTGGTCTACGACTGGGAGGCGGCCCACAAGATCCAGCTGCCGCTGCCGGACCCCGCGCTGCTGGGCGGCGACGCGGTGCTCGCCGGGGAGCCGGGCGCGAGCGCCTGAGGGAGCCCGGCCGGCGTCTCGTCCGATCCGGCGGGGGTGCCGGATGTCGGCGGCGTGGGCATGATGAAGCCTTCGACGCATCGACGGGGAGGCCGGCCATGGACGCTGCCGAGGCGCTCACACTGCTCATGTCGCCGCAGGGGCGGATCGATCCGTACCCGACGTACGAGCGGCTGCGCGCGCACGGGCCGGTGGTGCAGGCCATGCCGGGCCTGTACGTGGTGACCGGCTACGCGGAGGTCGACGAGCTGTTGCGCCACCCCCGCCTCGGGGTGCTCGACGACGCCATGCGGGACCAGGTCTGGCCGGACTGGCGCAAGAGCGCGGCGGTGTCGTCGATCGCCCGGTCGATGCTGCGGACCAACCCGCCCGACCACAGCAGGATGCGCCGCCTCGCCGCCGGTGCGTTCAGCCCGCGCCGGATCGCCGGGATGCGCGACGTGGTGCGCGCCCAGGCCGAGGAGCTCGTCGACGCGATGGTGCGCCGGGCCTCCGACGGTGCGCCGGTCGACGTGCTGGCGGACTTCGCGTACCCGCTGCCGGTGGCGGTGATCTGCGCGCTGCTCGGCGTACCGGAGGCCGACCGGCCGCAGTTCCGGCGGTGGGCCGGCGACCTGACCGGGGTGCTGGAGCCGGAGATCACCACCGCGGAGCTGGCCGCCGCCGACGCCGGCGCCGCCGAGCTGGGTGCCTACTTCGCCGAGCTGGTCGCCGCACGCCGTAGCGCGCCGGCCGACGACCTGACCACGGCGCTGGTCCAGGTGCACGACACCGACGGCGAGCGGCTCACCGGCGTCGAGCTGCTGGCGAACCTGGTGCTGCTGCTGGTCGCCGGCTTCGAGACCACCACCAACCTGCTCGGCAACGGCCTCGTGGTGCTGCTGCGGCACCCCGAGGCCGCCGCCGCGCTGCGCGCCGACCCCGGGCTGGCCCCGGCGTACGTCGAGGAGCTGCTGCGCTACGACTCCCCGGTGCAGTTGACCACCCGGACCAGCACCGCGCCGGTGCGCACCGGCGGGCTCGACCTGCCGGCCGGCAGCACGGCGTTGTTGCTGCTGGGCGCGGCCAACCGGGATCCGCGCCGGTTTCCCGACCCGCAGCGGTTCGACCCGGCCCGCGACCAGGCGCACCCGCTGTCCTTCGGTGCGGGCCCGCACTACTGCCTCGGCGCCGGGCTGGCCCGGCTGGAGGCGCAGGTGGCCTTCCCGTTGCTGCTGCGTCGGCTGCCCGAGCTGGCCCTCGCCGGGACGCCCGAGCACCGGACCCGGCTGACCCTGCGCGGTTACCAGAGCCTGCCGGTGACGCTCGGCACACCAGCGGTCGCCGATCGAGGTACGCCGGCCGGGGCCGCTTCGGGGCATCCGTAGACTGGTACGCACCGCTCGTCCCACCCATGAAGGAGCCGTCCCGCGTGACCGTCCAGCCCATCCGTCTTTTTGGGGATCCGGTGCTGCGCACGCCGGCCGATCCGGTGGTCGACTTCGACGCCGAGCTGCGTCGGCTCGTCGCCGACCTGACCGACACGATGCGTGAGCAGAACGGCGCCGGCCTGGCCGCGCCGCAGCTCGGAGTGGGCCTGCGGGTCTTCACCTTCGACGTCGACGACGTGCTCGGGCACCTGGTCAACCCGGTGCTCGAGTTTCCCGACGAGGAGGAGCAGGACGGCCCGGAGGGCTGCCTGTCCATCCCCGGGCTCTACTTCGACACCAAGCGTCGGCAGAACGTCATCGCCAAGGGGTTCACCTCGTTCGGCGACCCGGTGCAGTTCGTCGGCACCGGGCTGATGGCCCGCTGCGTGCAGCACGAGACCGACCACCTCGACGGGGTGCTCTTCCTCGACCGGCTGGATTCGGAGGGTCGCAAGGAAGCGATGAAGGCGATCCGCCAGGCCGACTGGTACGACGGGGCAGCGCCGCCGACGATCAAACTGAGCCCGCACATCAGCGATCCCTTCGGTCTGGGTCGGTGACCCGGATGCGCGTGATCTTCGCCGGCACGCCGGCCGTGGCCGTTCCCGCGCTGGCCGCCGTCGCGGCCTCCGGGCACGAGGTGGTCGCCGTGGTGACCCGGCCCGACGCACCCGCCGGGCGCGGGCGTGGCCTGTCCCGGTCTCCGGTCGGCGAGTGGGCCGACGAGCACGGCGTCGAGGTGCTCACCCCGGCCCGTCCCCGGGAGCCGGAGTTCCTCGACCGGCTGCGGGAGCTGGCACCGGACTGCGTCCCGGTGGTCGCGTACGGCGCGCTGGTGCCGCCGGCCGCACTGGAGATCCCCCGGTACGGCTGGATCAACCTGCACTTCTCGCTGCTGCCCGCCTGGCGCGGTGCCGCGCCGGTCCAGCACGCGGTGCTGCACGGCGACGAGCTGACCGGGGCCAGCGTCTTCCAACTGGAGCAGGGCCTGGACACCGGCCCGGTCTTCGGCACCCTGACCGACGAGATCCGCGCTGGCGACACCTCCGGTGACCTGCTGGAGCGGCTCGCCGAGTCCGGCGCCGGGCTGCTGGTGGCGGTCCTCGACGCGATCGCCGCCGGCACCGTCCGGGCCGAGCCGCAGCCGGCCGACGGGGTGTCGCTGGCACCGAAGCTGACCGTGGAGGACGCGCGCGTGCGCTGGACCGACCCCGCCTTCGCCGTGGACCGGCGAATCCGGGCCTGCACCCCGGCCCCGGGCGCCTGGACGATGTTCCGCGGCGAGCGGGTCAAGCTCGGGCCGGTCGTGGCGGCGGCCGACGGCCCCGATCTGAAACCGGGTGAGTTGCTGGTGGAGAAGGCCCGGGTGCTGGCCGGCACGGCCACCGTGCCGGTGCGGCTGGGCGAGGTCCGGGCCGCGGGTAAGCGGGCCATGCCGGCGACCGACTGGGCGCGCGGCGTCCGGGTCGGCACCGGCGAGGACTTCGCGTGACGGCCCCGGAGGGTACGCGCCCGATGCGCGGCGGCCCGGCGGGCGGTCGCGGTGGGGACCGCCGGCCGGCCCGGCCGCCGATGGACCGGCCCCGGCGTGCGGCGTACGAGGCTCTGGCCGCGGTGCACCGCGACGACGCGTTCGCCAATCTGGTGCTGCCGACCATCCTGCGCGAGGAGGGGCTCTTCGGCCGGGACGCGGCCTTCGCCACCGAGCTGACCTACGGCACCCTGCGCAACCTGGGCACGCTGGACGCGATCCTCACCGAGGCGGCCGGCCGGGACGTGGCCCGGATCGACCCGCCGGCGCGGGACGCGCTGCGGCTCGGCGCGTACCAGTTGTTGCACACCCGGGTGCCGGCGCACGCCGCGGTCTCCTCGACCGTGGATCTGGTCCGCGCGGTCGCGCCGGGTGCCGCGGGGTTCGCCAACGCGGTGCTGCGTGAGGTGTCAACTCTTGACCTGGACGGCTGGGTGGCGAAGCTCGCCCCGTCGATGGAGACCGACCCGGTGGGGCACCTGGCGCTGGCGTACAGCCACCCGCAGTGGATCGTGCGGGCCTTCGCCGAGTCGCTCGGCGGCGACCTGGGCGAGACGGCCCGGCTGCTGATCGAGGACAATGAGCGTCCGCCCGTGCACCTGTGCGCCCGGCCCGGTCTGATCGACCCGGTCGAGCTGGCCGACCAGGTCGGCGGCGCGCCCGGCGCGTTCTCGCCGTACGCCGTCTATCTGCCGGGCGGCGCGCCCGGCGACCTGCCGGCGGTGGTCGACGGCCGGGCCCACGTCCAGGACGAGGGCTCCCAGTTGGTGGCCAGTGCGCTCGCCGACGCGCCGCTGGACGGCCCGGACGGGCGCTGGCTGGACCTGTGCGCCGGGCCGGGCGGCAAGGCCGGGCTGTTGGGCGCCCTCGCCGCGCAGCGCGGCGCGCGGGTGACCGCGGTCGAGGTGGCCGAGCACCGGGCCCGGCTCGTCTCCCAGGCGACCCGGGGTCTGCCGGTGACCGTGCTGGCGATGGACGGCCGCGAGGTCGGCGGCGACCCGAAGCTGCCTGAGGGGCACTTCGACCGGGTGCTGGTGGACGCCCCGTGCACCGGCCTGGGGTCGCTGCGTCGCCGGCCCGAGTCGCGTTGGCGCCGCCAGCCCTCCGACCTGCCGCCGCTGACCCGGCTGCAACGGGAGCTGCTCGGCGCGGCACTGCGGGCGGTCCGTCCGGGTGGCCTGGTCGCCTACGTCACCTGCTCGCCGCACACGGTGGAGACCCACGTGACGGTGACCGAGGCGGCCCGCCGCAGCGGGGTGCCGGCGGACTTCGTCGACGCCCGGCCACTGCTGCCGGCCGGCATGCCCGGTCTGGGTGACGGGCCGACCGTGCAGCTCTGGCCGCACCGGCACGGCACCGACGCGATGTTCCTCGCGGTCCTCCGCCGGGGCTGACCTGCCGAACGACAGGGCCCCGGGGACGACGCTCGCGGTCGTACCCCGGGGAAGTCCGAGGGCCACGGG
>NZ_JBAKHW010000047.1:0-13536 GCF_036906815.1 Micromonospora sp. CPCC 205539
GCTGACCTCCCGAAGGACAGGGCCCCCGGTACGACGCTCGGCGTCGTACCGTGGCCCCTTTCTCGTGCGGGTCAGGTGACCGGGAGGCCCTTGTTGCCGGCGCCCTTCATCGAACGCGTCAGGTTCCGGTCGCTGATCCAGAGGAAGCACTGCACGCCGCGGTTGCCGTTCTTCCACTCTTCCTCGTACGGCTGGTAGAAGATCGTCCCGGCGCGGAAGTCGAGCTGGTCGTTGTCGGGCACCTTCGCGTACTGGGCGATCACCGTCTGGCAGGCCCGGTGGGTCCGCTTGGTGGTGCGGTTGAACTCGGCGTAGGTGACGTCCGGGGCGTGCCAGATCCCGACGAACTCGGCGTGGTGCTTGCTGGTGCAGGCGGCCGGGACCATCTCGTCGATGTCGTCCTTGACCATCTTCGGGTTGAAGCAGCGGTACGCCAGGGGCGCGGCGCCGGTCAGCGCCCCCCGGAGGCTGCCGGTGCGCAGGCCGATGGAGGTGTCGTCGAGGCTGGTGATCTCGGTGAGGTCGCAGCGGTACCAGCGGGCCCCACCGGCCCAGGCGGGCGCGGACGGCAGCACGACGCTCATCCCGAGACGACCGGAACGCCAGTCGGCGCCCAACGCCTTGTTGACCTCCTTGTCGCAGGCGGCCTGCGCGGCCTTCAGGCCCTCGGAGCCGGACGGCGGGGGCGTGTTGCGCTCGGCACCCGGGCCGGTGAGCGTGCCGACGTGCACGGTCTCCACCCGGTGCGACTCGGTGCACGCCATCGGGTTGTAGCCGGTCAGGAAGCCGACCTGCTGGGCCGCGTGGTGGCAGACCTCGGCGGCGGGCACGAACTGCTGCGCCGCGACGGGGGCCGGCCAGTCATCGGTGAGGTTCCGGTCGACCCCGGCGGGTGTGCCGCACCCAGCCAGCGCCAGGGCCATCGTCGCCCCCACGGCGACCGCCGCCAACCACCGTCGCATCCTGGACCTCCCGCCGCTGGTGGTCTCCGGCCGGCCCCAGCCGGTCGGTAGCGCCACGGCGCAGCAGCATACGGCACCGTAGGTTAGATCGCTGGAAGTCCCTGTGGCCCGGCGCCGCGCATCGAGCGGGTGAGTTTGCGATCGTCGCTCCACAGGAAACAGCGCACTCCGCGGTCGCCCTCCTCCCACTCCCGCTGCGACGGTGGGTAGTAGATGGACCCGGCCCGGTACGGCAGGTCGCTGTTGTTCGGCACCGCGGCGTACGCGGCGATCAACGCCATGCACCGCGTGTGCGCCTTCTCGGCGGAGCGGGTGAACGCAGCCCAGCTCACGTCGCGTTCCGCGTAGACGCCGACGAACTCGGCGCGGTGCGGCTCGCTGCACAGCACGGGTGCCATGTAGTTGAGGTTGTCGCCGATCAGCTTCGGGTCGAAGCACCCGTGGATGAGCGGGTTGTCGCCGATCAGCGCGCCGCGCAGGCTGCCGACGCGCTGCACCGGTCGGGTGTTGTCGATGCTGTCGGTCTGGCTCAGGTCGCAGCGGAACCAGCGGGCGCCACCGGCCCAGGCCGGGGCGGAGGGCAGCGCGAGGGCGAGCGCGAGCCGCGCCGAATGCCAGTCGCCGCCGAGCATCTCGCGGGCCCGCTGGTCGCACTCCGAGCGGGCGGTGCGCAGCGCCGTCGTGCCCGGCCCCGGACGGGTGTCGGCCAGCGCGGCGGGCCCGGTGAAGGTGCCGACGTGGATGGCCTCGGCCAGGTGGCTGCGCGCGCAGTCCACCGTCTCGTAGGTGCTGGCCTGCACGATCGAGGTGATCCGCGGCAGGCAGGTGTCGGTGGCGGGGGTGAAGGGCTTCGGAACCCGCAGATCCGGCCAGTCGTCGGTGAGGTCACCGTCCGCGCCCCGCGCCGGCCCGCAGCCACTCAGCAGCATCGCCGTGACGCCGGCCAGCACCAGCGCTCCGAGCCACCGTCGCATCGTCCGCCCTCCCGGAGCTGGCGGCCGGTGAGCGCGACCCGCGGCGAGAACCCGGCGGGTGTGCGGTCACCTGGCACTGTCCCGGTTGGAGTGTCGTCGCGTTTCCGTCGATCGGCCAGCCGCCGATGTCTGTTCGTCCGGATTTGGCGATCCGGATCGACCAATTGTGCACCACTGGTCACTACCGAGTCACTGCGCGTTTCGAATGGTGCCGCGCTGCGGGCGGGGGGTGACCGCGTTCGTACACTGGCCCCGTGACCGTACCGCCGCCGATCGTCGCGCCGAGCATTCTGGCCGCCGATTTCGCCCACCTCGCCGAAGAGGTCCGCGCCGTCGAGGACGCCGCGGACTGGTTGCACGTGGACGTGATGGACAACCATTTCGTGCCGAACCTGACCATCGGGCTGCCCGTGGTGCAGAGCCTGCGGGCCGTCACCGCGCTGCCGTTCGACGTGCACCTGATGATCGAGGACCCGCGCCGGTGGGCCCCCGGGTACGCCGACGCCGGGGCGTACAACGTCACCTTCCACGCCGAGGCGTGCGACGACCCGGTGGCGCTCGCCAAGGATCTGCGCTCGGCCGGCGCGAAGGCCGGGCTGGCCATCGACCGGGACACCCCGATCGAGCCGTACCTGGACCTGCTGCCGAGCTTCGACACCCTGCTGATCATGACGATCAAGGCGGGCTTCGGCGGCCAGCGTTTCATCCCGCAACTGCTGGACAAGGTCCGCGCGGCCCGCCGCCACGTCGCGGCCGGCCACCTGGAGCTGCGCATCGAGGTGGACGGCGGGATCGCCGCCGACACCATCGAGCAGGCCGCCGCCGCTGGCGCCGACGCGTTCGTGGCCGGCACCGCCGTCTACGGGGCCGCCGACCCGGCCGAGGCCGTCCGGCACCTGCGGTCGCTGGCGGAGCGCGCGGCTCCCGGGGCCTGAGGTGGACCCCGACGAGGACCGCAAGGACATCATCCTCGTCGTCGACGACGACGCGGACATCGCCCGTTTCGTCGAGTTCAACCTGCGGCTGCACGGCTTCGAGGTGATCCACGCCAGCGACGGCCAGGAGGCCCTCGAGGTCATCGAGCGCCAGCGGCCGGACCTGGCCGTGGTCGACCTCATGATGCCCCGGGTCGACGGGCTGGAGCTGACCCGGCGGCTGCGCGCCAACCCGATGACCTCGGCCCTGCCGGTGATCATGCTGACGGCCAAGGGGATGACCGTCGACAAGGTGCACGGGCTCAGCGCCGGCGCCGACGACTACCTGGTCAAGCCGTTCGACACCGCGGAGCTGGTGGCCCGGGTCAGCTCGACGCTGCGCCGCAACAAGGAGTTCCGCGAGGTCTCCCCACTGACCGGGCTGCCCGGTAACAGCCGGATCCGCCGAGAGATCAGCGACCGGGTGCGACAGGGCGTGGACTACGCGGTCGGCTACATCGACATCGACCGGTTCAAGAGCGTCAACGACCGGTACGGCTTCGTCCGCGGCGACGACTTCATCTCCGCGCTGGCCCGCAGCCTGCACCGGGCGGTGGTGGCGGTGGGGTTGCCGCCGGCCTTCCTCGGCCACGTCGGCGGCGACGACTTCGTCATCGTCTGCGCCCCGGACCAGGTCCGCCCGCTGACCTCGCGTGCGGTGGTCGACTTCGAGAAGGGCGCCGACACGCTCTACGACCCGACCGATCGGGAGCGCGGTTTCGTCGAGCTGAAGGACCGGCGCGGCAACATCCGCCGCGCGGCGCTGGTGACCCTCTCCATCGGGGTCTCCCTCTCCGACGCCGGCAAGCGGTTCACCGACCCCCTGGAGGCGATCGCGGTGGCCTCGGAGATGAAGACGGTGGCCAAGAGCCAGCCCGGCTCGTACGTGGCGGTCGACCGGCGCCGTGGCGTCACCTGAGCGTGATCTCGCTGTGAACTAGCTCGCCTGAGTGGCGACGCACCCCGCCGAGCGTGTAAGACTGCGTTTGTACCCACCACGCGCTGGCGGGACTCGGTGAAATTCCGAACCGGCGGTGATCCACGGTCCAACCGTGGTCAGCCCGCGACCCGGACGGCTTCTGCTGCCCGGTGGACCTGGTGAAAATCCGGGGCCGACGGTTGGGGGCGGTTCGTCCGCGCCCAGACAGTCCGGATGGGAGACAGCGCGCGGGACGGACGGGTCCGAGCCGACCGCTGGCTTCAGCGTGCCGTGTCGACCCCCCGGGGCGGCTGTGCCGTTCCCGGAATCCGCCGCCGCCTGCCCGCGGTCCCATGCCGCCTCCCTGACCGCCAGCGCGCGGACCGGCGAGTGAAAGGGCAGGCAGGGCGATGGCCAGCGTCTCCGTGGACGAGGCGATGCGTCGGGCGATCGAACTCGCCGCACGCGGGCTCGGCACGACCAGCCCCAACCCCGTGGTCGGCTGCGTGCTGCTCGACGAGGGCGGCGAGGTCGTCGGGGAGGGCTTCCACGCCTACGCCGGCGGGCCGCACGCCGAGATCGTCGCGCTCGCCCAGGCCGGGCAGCGGGCGAAGGGCGGCACGGCCGTCGTCACTCTGGAACCCTGCAACCACACCGGTCGCACCGGCCCCTGCAGCACCGCGCTGGTCCAGGCCGGGGTGGCCCGGGTGGTGATCGCCGTACCCGACCCGAACCCGGTCGCCACCGGCGGCGCCGCCACGCTGCGGGCCGCCGGGGTCCGGGTGGATCTGGGGGTACGCGTCGACGAGGCCGAGGCCGGCAACGTCGCCTGGCTGACCTCGATGCGCCGGGGCTGGCCCTACGTCATCTGGAAGTACGCCGCCACGGTCGACGGTCGCTCGGCGGCGGCGGACGGCACCAGCATGTGGATCACCTCGGAGGCGGCCCGGATCGACGTGCACGCGCTACGCGGCACGGTCGACGCGGTGCTCGCCGGGGTCGGCACCGTGCTCGCCGACGACCCTCGACTGACCGCCCGCAACCTGCGCGACGGCAGCCTGGCCATCCGCCAGCCGCTGCGGGTGGTGGTGGACAGCTCCGGGCGTACCCCGGCTGACGCCCAGGTCCGCGACGGCGCCGCGCGTACCTGGATCGCGACCGCCGCCGAGGTGGGCGCGGGCCCGGACGGTCGGGTCGACCTGTCGGCGCTGCTCGCGGCGCTGCACCAGCGCGGCGTGCGCGCGGTGCTGCTGGAGGGCGGCCCTCGGCTGGCCGGCGCGTTCCTGGCCGCCGGCCTGGTCGACAAGATCGTCGGGTACGTCGCACCCCGGCTGCTCGGCGCCGGTCCAACCGCCCTGGTCGACGCCGGAGTGACCACCATCGCTGAGGCAATCGATCTGGAGTTCGTCGACGTTACGCAGATCGGTCCGGATCTACGGATCACCGCTTTGCCCCGGAAGAGGGAGGGCTGACATGTTCACCGGCATTGTCGAGGAGTTGGGCGAGGTCGTCCGGGTGACCGCCACGGCGGGCGATTCGGCGCTGGTCGCCGTGCGTGGCCCGCTCGTCACCTCCGACGCCCGGCACGGAGATTCGATCGCGGTCAACGGCGTCTGCCTGACCGTGGTGGACGTGGCGGACGGGGTCTTCACCGCCGACGTGATGGGCGAGACGCTGCGCCGCTCCGCGCTGGGCGCGCTGCGTCCCGGTGACCCGGTCAACCTGGAGCGCGCCGCCGCGCTGGGCAGCCGCCTCGGCGGGCACCTGGTGCAGGGGCACGTGGACGGGGTCGGCGAGCTGATCTCCCGGGAGCCGGCCGAGCAGTGGGAGACGGTCCGTTTCCGGCTGCCCGCCGCCCTCGCCCGGTACGTGGTGGAGAAGGGCTCAATCACCATCGACGGCGTCTCGCTGACCGTGGCCGAGGTGGGCGCGGACGAGTTCGCCGTCGGGCTGATCCCGACCACCCTCAAGCTGACCACGCTTGGCCAGCGGGGCGTCGGTGACCCGGTCAACCTGGAGGTCGACGTGCTGGCGAAGTACGTCGAGCGACTGCTCGGCACACGGCTGGCCGACACCGGCACGAGTGGGGTGGCCTGATGAGCGCGCTCACCTGGCTGCTGGAGTCCCAGGTGCAGGTGGCCGGCTCCCCGGTGCTGGTCCGAGAGATCGTCGGCAACGTGTTCGGGCTGGCCTCCGCGCTGCTCGGGCTGCGCCGGCTGGTCTGGGCCTGGCCGGTCGGCATGATCGGCAACGTGCTGCTGTTCACCGTCTTCCTGGGCGGCGCGTTCGCCACCCCGCAGGCGCACGACCTGTACGGCCAGGCCGGCCGGCAGGTGTTCTTCTTCGCGGTCAGCGTGTACGGCTGGTGGCGCTGGCAGAGCAACCGCCGGGCCAGCGGCGGCCACGCCGCCGCCGTGGCTCCGCGTTGGGCCACCGCGCGGGAGCGGCTCACGATGCTGCTCGTCGCCGCGGTGGGCGTCGCCGTCGCGTACCCGGTGCTCGCCGCACTCGGCTCCTGGGGCCCGCTGGCGGACGCCTGGATCCTCACCGGCAGCCTGCTGGCCACCTACGGGATGGCCCGCGGGTGGGTGGAGTTCTGGCTGGTCTGGATCGCGGTGGACGCCGTCGGCGTGCCGTTGCTGCTGCGCGGCGGGTTCTACCCGTCGGCCGCCATGTACCTGATCTACGGCGCACTCTGCGTCTGGGGCTTCGCCGCCTGGTGGCGTACCTCGCGGGTCGGCCAGCCGGCCGTCCCGTTCAAGACCACCTACACGGAGGCCGTCGCGTGAGCAGCTTCTCCAGTATCGAGCAGGCGGTCGCCGACATCGCGGCCGGCCGGCCGGTCGTCGTGGTCGACGACGCCGACCGGGAGAACGAGGGCGACCTGATCTTCGCGGCCGAGTTGGCCACGCCGGAGTTGCTGGCGTTCATGGTGCGCTACACCTCCGGTTACGTCTGCGTGCCGCTCATCGAGAGCGAGGCCGACCGGCTCGACCTGCCGCCGATGCACCACACCAACCAGGACCGACGCGGCACCGCGTACACGGTGACCGTGGACGCCCGGGAGGGCATCAGCACCGGCATCTCGGCGGCCGACCGCGCGCACACCATCCGGCTGCTCGCCGATGCGTCCACCGACCCGACCGACCTGGCCCGCCCGGGGCACGTGGTGCCGCTGCGGGCCCGCGAGGGCGGGGTGCTGCGCCGCCCGGGGCACACCGAGGCGGCGGTGGATCTGACCCGGCTGGCCGGGCTGCGCCCGGCGGGCGTGCTCTGCGAGCTGATCAACGACGACGGCACCATGATGCGCCTGCCGGACCTGGAGAAGTTCGCCGTCGAGCACAACCTCACGCTGATCACCATCGCCGACCTGATCGCCTACCGGCGGCGCACCGAGAAGCAGGTCGAGCAGGTCGCCGACGCCCGGATGCCCACCCGGCACGGGGTGTTCCGCGCGCTCGGCTACCGCTCCGCGCACGACACGGCCGAACACGTCGCCATGGTGCTCGGTGACCTCGGCGACGGCCAGGACGTGCTGGTCCGGGTGCACTCCGAGTGCCTCACCGGTGACGTCTTCGGCTCGCTGCGCTGCGACTGCGGGCCGCAGTTGGACGCCGCGCTGGCCCGGGTCGGGCGGGAGGGCCGGGGCGTGGTGCTCTACGTGCGCGGGCACGAGGGGCGCGGCATCGGGCTGCTGCACAAGCTGCAGGCGTACCAGTTGCAGGACCTGGGCCGGGACACCGTCGACGCCAACCTCGACCTGGGGTTGCCGGCCGACGCCCGGGACTACGGCACCGGCGCGCAGATCCTCTACGACCTGGGCGTGCGCTCGATGCGGCTGCTGACCAACAACCCGGCCAAGCGGGCCGGGCTGGAGGGGTACGGCCTCACCATCACCGGGCGGGAGGGGCTGCCGGTCGGCGCGCACCCGGAGAACGTGCGATACCTGCGGACCAAGCGGGACCGGATGGGTCACCTGCTGGACGAGTTGGACGAGGTGACCGAGGCCCCGGCGGGGCGCGCGGTGGCCAGTGACGAGATCGGAGCATAGACATGGCGGGTTTCGGGGAGCCGGGCGTCAACGCGGTGGACGCCGCCGGGATGACCGTCGGCGTGGTGGCCGCCCGGTGGCACGGTGAGCTGACCGACCACATGCTGGATCGCGCCGTCGCCGCGGCCGAGGCGTCCGGCGCGCGGGCCGTGGTGGCCCGGGTCGCCGGCTCGGTGGAGCTGCCGGTCGTCGCCCAGGCGCTCGCGCGCCGCTGCGACGTGGTCGTCGCGCTGGGCGTGGTGGTCCGTGGTTCCACGGCGCACTTCGACTACGTCTGCCGTTCGGTCACCGACGGGTTGACCCGCGTGGCGCTGGACGAGGGCAAGCCGGTGGCGCACGGCGTGCTCACCGTGGAGACCATCGAGCAGGCCCGGGACCGGGCCGGGCTGCCCGGCTCGGCGGAGGACAAGGGCTGGTCCGCCACCGTCGCCGCGCTCGACGCCGCGTTGGCCGTCCGGGCACTGGCGAGCAACGGTCAGCGCGTCGGCTTCGGCGGCTGACCCTGCTGTTCAGAGCCGGCCGGCTCTCAGCGTTGGCCGGCTCTCAGCGTTGGCCGGCTCTCAGAGCCGGCCGGCTTCGATGATCCGGCGGAGGAACTGGCGGGTACGGGGATGTGTCGGCTCGCCGAGCACCTGCTCGGGCGGGCCGCTCTCGACGACCCGTCCCGCGTCGAGGAAGCAGACCTCGTCGGCGACCTCGCGGGCGAAACCCATCTCGTGGGTGGCCAGCAGCATGGTCATCCCGTCGGCCTTCAGGTCCCGGATCATCGTGAGCACCTCACCCACGAGCTCCGGGTCCAGCGCCGAGGTGACCTCGTCGAGCAGCATCAGTCGGGGCGAGTTCGCCAACGCCCGGACGATCGCCACCCGCTGCTGCTGCCCGCCGGAGAGCCCGTCCGGGTAGGTGTCCGCCTTTGCCCCCAGCCCCACCCGGTCGAGCAGGTCCCGGGCCTGGGCCTCCGCCTCGGCCCGGGCCCTCCGGTGTACGCGGCGGGGCGCGAGGGTGATGTTCTCCAGGACGCTGAGGTGCGGAAACAGGTTGTACGCCTGGAACACCATGCCGATCTTCCGGCGGACCCGGTCGGGGTCCACCCGGGGGTCGGAGATGTCCTCGCCGTCCAGCTCGATGGTGCCGTCGTCGAGCTCCTCCAGCAGGTTCACGACGCGCAGCAGGGTGGACTTGCCCGACCCGGAGGCGCCGATCAGGGCCACCACCCGGTGCTCGGAGACCGTCAGGTCGAGCTGGTCGAGCACGACATGGCCGGCGAACTCCTTGCGCAGGCCCCGGCAGCGCAGCACAGCCATGGTCAACCTCCCGACTGTCGACGGGCCGAGCGCAGCGTCACCCAGTCGGTGACCGCGATCAGCGGGATCGCGAGCAGCACGAAGAGCACCCCGGCGACGACGTACGGCGTGTAGTTGAACGACTGGGCGGTGGCGATCTGCGCGGCGCGCACCGCGTCGATCGGCCCGGCGAGCGAGACCAGCCCCACGTCCTTCTGCAACGCCACCACGTCGTTGAGCAGGGGTGGCGCCACCCGGCGGACGGCCTGCGGCAGGACCACGTGCCGCATCGTCTGCCGATAGGTCAGACCCAGTGAGCGGGCCGCGGCGAGTTGGCTCGGGTGCACCGACTCGATGCCGGCCCGGAACACCTCGGCGAGGTAGCCGCCGTAGGTGAGGACCAGCGCGAGTCCGCCGAGCACCAGCACCGGGGGCATGCCCTGCAACCGCAGCCCGGGTACGCCGAGCGTGAGCAGGTAGAGCACGATGATGAGCGGCAGACCCCGGAAGGTGTAGGTGTAGCCGGCGGCCAGCGCCCGGACCGGGAAGAAGATCGGGCCACGCAACGTCCGCAGGACGGCGATCAGCAGCCCGAGCAGCAGCGCGCCGACGGCACAACAGACCAGCAGCCGGACGTTGAGCCAGAGCCCGCTCAGCACCGCCGGCAGCGCGTCCCCGGCGATCTCCGGATCCAGGAACGACTGGCGTACCCGGTCCCAGCCGGGCGCGCCGGTCACCGCGACGACCAGCAGCGTGCCGAGCGCCGCCGTCGAGGAGGCCGCGACCAGCACGCTGTAGACGGTCTGCCGACGCCGGTACGCGGACCTCCGTAGCTGCGCCTCGGTCGGGATGTGATCCAGCCGGGTCACCGCAGCTCGGCCGCCCCCGCCACCTGCGCGAGCCACTTCTGCTCCAGTTGGCGCAGCGTGCCCGCCTCGCCCAGCTGACCGACCGCCCCGCTCACGCAGGACGTCAGCGGGGAGTTCTTGTCCAGCAGCAGCCCGAACGCCTCGGGCGTGCCGACCTGCGGCACCTGCCCGACGATCGTCGCGTCGGTGATCTCCGCGCCGGTGATGTAGAAGGCGGTCGGCAGGTCCACCACGAGACCGTCGAGCTGCCCGTTCTGCAGCGCCTTCTTGGCGTCGTCGTTGCTGTTGTAGACCAGCGGCTTGGCGGCCGGCCTGATCACGTCGGTGATCGCCTGGTAGCTCGTCGTCCCGACCTGGGCGCCGAGCCGGGCGTCGCGGAGGTCGGCCAGCGAGGTCCTGCCGGCGATCTTCGAGGACTTCAAGGCGATGACGGTCTGCCGCACCAGGTAGTACGGCGCGGAGAAGTCGACCGCCTGCTTGCGCTCCTCGGTGATGGAGAACTGGTTGATGTCGAAGTCGAAGCCCTTGGGGCCGGGGGCGATCGCCGTGTCGAACTTGACCCGGATCCAGGTGACGTCGCCGCGGGCGTAGCCGAGCTTCTCGGCCACCGCGTACGCGACGGCGGCCTCGAAGCCCTCGCCGCTGTCCGGCTTGTCCCCGGTGAACCACGGCTCGTACGCGGGCTGGTCCGTGGCGATGGTGAGCTTGCCCGGCGTACGCGTGGGCAGGCTGTCCTTGGTGCAGGACGGTGACGCGGTGACGGTGGGGCTCGGATCCTCGTCCTGCGGGGCGCATCCCGCTCCGGCGGCGAGGACGGCACCGGCGAGGGTCAACGCGAGAAGACGCGGGCTGCTGGCCATGGTCGACAGCGTAGAGCCATCGACCGGACAGTGTCCCACTATGTTGGTAGGGAATTCCGCGCGGGCACCGCCGGTTGCCGCCCGTCGGCGGGCTGGAAGAATCGTTCTTCGTGAAGACGTTCGAGGAGTTGTTCGCCGAGCTGCAGGCCAAGGCCGCTGCCGGCACCCCGGGCTCGGGCACCGTCGCCGCGCTGGAGAAGGGCGTGCACTTCATCGGCAAGAAGGTCGTCGAGGAGGCGGCCGAGTCGTGGATGGCCGCCGAGCACGAAGGGCCGGAGCGCACCGCCGAGGAGATCTCCCAGCTGCTCTACCAGGTCCAGGTGCTGATGCTGGCCAGTGGTCTCGACCTCAAGGACGTCTACCGACATCTGTGAGTGCCTCTCACCCGTTGATCAGATCCCGGATCGAAGGAGCACTCCGTCATGCTGCGTGTCGCCATTCCCAACAAGGGCACCCTGGCCGAGCCGGCCGCCCAGATGCTGCGCGAGGCGGGCTACCGCCAGCGCACCGACCCCAAGGACCTGGTCTGCCGGGACGAGCCCAACGACGTCGAATTCTTCTACCTGCGCCCCAAGGACATCGCCACCTACGTCGGCTCCGGTGACCTCGACCTCGGTATCACCGGCCGAGACCTGCTGATCGACTCGGCCGCGCCGGCCGAAGAGGTGGTGGACCTCGCCTTCGGGCAGGCCACCTTCCGCTTTGCCGCCCGCCCCGACGACATCGCCTCGGTGCAGGGCCTCGGCGGGCGGCGGATCGCCACCGCGTACCCGGGGCTGGTCGAGCGGCACCTCGGCGAGGTGGGCGTCAAGGCCGACGTGATCCGCCTCGACGGCGCGGTGGAGAACGCCGTACGCCTCGGCGTCGCCGACGTCGTCGCCGACGTGGTGGAGACCGGCGCCACCCTGCGCCAGGCTGGCCTGGCGGTCTTCGGTGAGCCGCTCCTGCGTTCCTCGGCGGTGCTGGTCCGCCGCGCCGGCGCGCCGGCGCACCCGCAGGCCGAGCAACTGCTGCGGCGGCTGCACGGCGTGCTGGTGGCCCGTCGCTACGTGATGCTCGCCTACGACGTACCGGCCGGTCTGCTGGACCGGGCCAGCGGGCTCACCCCGGGCATCGAGTCGCCCACGGTGTCGCCGCTGCACCGCGAGGGCTGGGTGGCGGTCCAGGCGATGGTGCTCCGCGACGACGTGCACCGGATCATGGACGAGCTGTACGAGCTGGGTGCGCGGGCCATCCTGGTCACCAACATCCACGCCTGCCGACTCTGACCACCCCAGCCCGTCGTCACTAGCGGGCGTGATCGACTCGACATCGCCGATGTGGGGGCATCCGCCCGCCCGGGACACCCCCGCATCGCCGATCTCGTGTGGATCTCCGCCTAGCGGCGTGCGCGGCGGCGCGCCTGTGCTCGGCGTGCCGGTGCCCGTGCCCGGCTCCGGGCCTGGCTCGGGGCGTGATCGACTCGACGTCGCTGATGTGGGGGTATCCGCCGGTCCGGGACACCCCCGTTTCGCCGATCTCGTGTGGATCATCACCCGGGGGCATGCCTGGCGGTGTGATGTGCCCGTGTCCAGCGGTTGGCGCGCCGAGTGGAGGTCGTCCGGCGGGTGGCGCGGACGTCGCCGGTGCCGGGTGGCAGACTGAGCTGGTGAGCGAAACCGAGCTGATTCGCCTCCGGCCCCGCCGCATCCGGGTGGTCTGCTGGTCCGCGGCTGTCGCGCTGCTGGTGGTGTTCGGGCTGGTGGCCACGTCGCTGAGCGGCCCCACCGGCGACGGCTACGGCAGCTTCCAGCGCGGCGACCAGATCGCCATGATCGGCCTGGGCGTCTTCGGGGCGCTCGGCTTCCTGCTGTTCACCCGCCCGCGGGTCGAGGCGGACGCGCGCGGTGTCCGGGTGCGCAACGTCATCGGCTCGTACGACCTGCCCTGGGAGGTCGTACGCGGGGTCCGCTTCGACCGGGGCGCGCCGTGGGCCAGCCTGGAGCTGCACGACGACGATCTGCTGCCGATGGTCGCGCTGCAGGCCGCCGACAAGGAACTGGCTGTCGAGGGTGTCCGTGCGCTGCGCCGTCTGCACCAGGCGCATCAGGACCACCTCGCCGAGCGCGCCACCCGCTGATCGCAACCGCACCGGCCGCTGCCCGGCTGGTCGCCGCTCATTCGCGCGCTGCCCGTTACCCGGCCGCTCATTCTGCCCGCTGCCCGCTGCCCGGCCGGTCGCCGCTCACTCGCGCGCTGCCCGCTACCCGGCCGGTCGCCGCTCATTCGCGCGCCGCTCGCGAGCCGGACCGGACCGGTGCCGGCCCCCGGTCGACCAGCCGCACATCTCATCCCCTCCAAGATCCGCACAACATCCCTGAAACTGCTGCCTCAGCACGTCGGGAGGCAGCAGTTTCAGGGAAACTGCGTGGATCTTGGAGGGGATCAGCCGCCCAGGCCGTCGATCATGAAGTTGGGCTGAGCGCTATGTTCACTCGTGTCGCATTCGTGGGTGTCACAACTCCATGATCGACGGCGCGGGACAGCGCGGGACAGCGCGGGACGGCGCGGGACAGCGCGGGACAGCGCGGGGGCAGCGCGGGGGCAGCGGCGCGGCCGGGGCGCCCGCCGCCCCGCCCGCCAGGGCGCAGGGCGGGGCGGTGCG